>JAIPKD010000015.1 GCA_021733835.1 Verrucomicrobiota bacterium | reverse complement strand
CCAATCACGCAACCATCGGATCTGTTCATCGTCGACCCATCTACCTTGTATACACTTCTTTTTACTCACGCATTGCAGTTGAACTCAAAATTTCGCTGTAGTCCAGAACAATCGGCAACAACTTGCAGATGCGCCCGATCGGTTTCGCCCTTATTTTACATGATAATGCATTAGAGATTAAATTCTCTATTTCTCCTTCCGCAAAACCGCTTGTATTATCCGTGGCCGCGTGTTCAAATCCGGTTACTGATATAATACTTTTTTATCATGAAAGTGAATCTCGCATACGGTGACGGTTATGTAACAGTGGAACTACCGAAAGACCGGCTTACGGTTATCGAACCTCTCGATTCACCGGGATTACCCGATGAGCGTGCGGCTGTTTTCGACGCGTTGGACAATCCCATCACCGTTGCGCCGCTGCGTGAGGTGGCCGGATCGGACGGCAAGATATGTATCGTGTTCACCGATATCACCCGTGCTACGCCGAACGAGCGTCTCATCCCTTGGCTTATGGAGTACCTGAGTGATGTCGATCCGGAACGGATCACGCTCTTGAACGCGCTCGGCACGCACAGACCCAATACGAAAGAGGAGCTCGAAAAAATGCTTACACCGGCGGTCGTAGAGCAATATCAAGTAATCAATCACGAACCGGAAAATCCCGCCGCCCTCGTCCAAGTCGGTCAAATGCGTAACGGCACGCAGGCGTTGTTGAACAAACATTTAGTTGAAGCGGATATACGAATAATCACGGGGTTCATCGAACCCCACTTTTTCGCCGGGTTCAGCGGCGGACCCAAGGGAATAATCCCGGGTGTGGCCGGCCTGGACACAGTCATAAGCAATCATGGCGCCGAAAACGTGGGGCATCCGGACGCGAATTTCGGGATTACCGAAGGGAATCCGCTCTGGGAAGAATTACGCGACATCGCGCTCAAGCCGGGGCCGAGCTTTCTTCTGAACGTAGCCCTCAATAACAAGCGACGGATAACCGGTGTGTTCGCCGGCGACCTCATCGAAGCGCATAAAGCGGGAACCGAATTCGTGCGCGCCTCCGCTATGCAGAAGGTCGAAGCCCCATTCGATATCGTTATCACTACAAACAGCGGGTACCCGCTTGATCTCAATCTCTACCAGGGCGTCAAGGGCATGCGCGCCGCAGAAAGGATCGTAAAAAAAGGCGGCACGATAATCCTCGCCGCCGAATGCCGCGAAGGCGTCCCGACTGACAGTCACATGGATAAGTTTCTCAGAAGCGTGGCGTCTCCCGAGGAAGCGCTCGAAAAACTGCATACGCCCGGTTTCACCTGGCCTGAACAATGGGAGGTTCACATGCAGGCGCTTGTACAACAAAAAGCCGAAGTCCTCCTATACAGCTCGCTGCCCGATGAATTGGTAACAGCGGCGCATCTCAAGCCGTGCAAGAATATTGAGGAATATGTAAGAAACAAACTGGACGAACTCGGCCCTTCGGCCACATTAGCGGTGCTACCTCAGGGGCCGTTGACAATACCATACTGCGCAGGCGCCTGAAGCGATTATTTATACTGATTTGTCAAAATTCTTTCGCAAACATTGAATTCATCTTCGATGGGTAACATCAAATATACTAACAACGAATATGCATTAATTCGCCATATTCAATAACAGCCAAAAAAAAGAACTTCCGACACTGCTATTATGGATGCCGGATACGATTATAAAGAGTTCGCGATCCTCTATGTCGACGACGAAGAGAAATCTCTGCGCCTGTTCAAAAAGGCGTTCGGCAAAACCTTCCGGATTCTTACAGCCGAAAACGCGGAAGAAGGATACAAAATCCTCCGCGAACATAAAGACGATATCGGAATTCTGATAACCGACCAGAGGATGCCCGGCGAAAAAGGGGTGCAGCTCCTGGAAAAAGCGAGGAAGATAAATCCGTCAATCCTCAGAATTTTGATAACCGCCTATTCGGACTTGTCTACAGTTATCGAGGCGGTTAATTCGGGGGCCATTTACAAGTTCATATCCAAGCCATGGGAAATGCCGGTGTTCGAACAACTCCTTCGGCGCGCCATGGAGTTCTTCATCGTCCAACATGAGCGTGATGAATTGCTCCGCCAGAAACTCAAAGGCATTCATTACATGATGATAAAGGATAGGGTGTTCACCATGGGCGTCCTCGCCTCGGGCCTAAGTCATCACGTCTGCAACTCCTTGGTCGCTATTCGCTCATTCTTAGACCTTACGCCAATACAGCTGCGCGAGGATTACATGGATTTGAAAAAGATAAATGAATCGAGCTTCTGGAATACATTCTATAAACACGCACAGAATCAAATCTCACATATAACCGATCTCATGGAAGACCTTGGACTGTTTAGCGAAACCCATTCAAACGGCTTCAACGATGAGATTCAATTAAAAGATACTATCCAAAGCTCAATAGCGGCATTTCAGGACACGATCGATTCCAAGCATCTCCGGATCGATCTGAAAATACCCGATGATCTACCGCAATTACACGTGGATTACTCGAAATTCAAACAGCTCTTTAAGCTCTTCTTCCAAGACGAATTCTCGTTTCTCGAAGATAACAATCGTGTAAGTATATATGCGAAACATTCCATCGATAGAAAGCAAAACAGAGAATACATCGATGTCTTCATAGAAGACAACGGCCCGGGGATTCCGGAAGAATCTTTGCAATCTGCATTCGACCCCTTCTTCACGGAGGCGACAAAGCCATACAATTGTAGTATCGGTCTCCTGCTCAGCTACCTGCTTATCCACTACCATGAAGGTTCGATCAAGTATATTGACCGGACATCCCAAAACCCCGAACAAGGCACCTCGTTTCACCTCCGATTCCCCGTTAATCCTGAAAACAGAACCGTGTTCGAGCAAAAGGCGTTCATAGAAAAACTGATTATGAACGAAAAAATGTGGAAGAAACTCATGGCCGAAGTCTAATGCCCAGAAATCGATAGGAACAAGCAAAACCAAAACCGGCGAAAATCTTGATTAACCCTAAACACATCCATTCATGAACGTTATCGGACTAACCGGCGGAATCGGAATGGGTAAATCCACCGCCGCCAAGTACATATCTGAGTATGGCATACCGGTGGTCGATACCGATTCCATTGCTAGGGAACTTGTCATGCCCGGGGCTCCAGCCCTTCAGGAAATTACCGAGACTTTCGGCGCCCAAGTAATAGACGAATCAGGCGAACTCAAGCGCACGGAACTCGCCAAGACGATTTTTTCAAACCCCGGGAAACGCCGCAAGCTCGAGTCCATCCTCCACCCCAAAATAAGGCATGAATGGCTAACGCGAACCAAAACACTTGAAAACGAGGAACACCGTGCCTGCGCCGTCGTTATACCACTGTTATTCGAAATAGGCGGAGATGAAGCAATCGATATCATCATCTGCGTGGCGACCACAAAAGAAACGCAACGAAACAGGCTACGGCTGAAGGGAATGACGGATTCCGATATCTCCGGACGGATCGCCGCGCAAAAACCGATCGAATATAAGATGACGATGTCGGACTTCGTCGTCTGGAATGAATCGAGCCCGGTGCTCCTGCGCACGCAAATATTCAGAATCCTAGACTCGATCACAGGAAAAAGAAGCTGAAGAAGTGGTGCCAGAGGAGGGATTCGAACCCCCGACCAAAGGCTTATGAGTCCTCTGCTCTACCGCTGAGCTACTCTGGCACATCAAGATGTTATCCATCGAGGCCGGAATGGCCTCACGGGCCGCCCGTCGGGCGGTTCAATACAAATCTATACACACACAGCGATCGATTACAACTATTTTCGGCCGGTTTTTTCTAAAAAACCATTCTCACATCCATCACTGCTGCGCGTAAAAGTCGTCGACCCTCGCCGCCACGTCCTTGTAGCCTATGTCCACTTCGAATATCTGCTTGAACAATTCAATGGCCTCCTGTTTCTTGTCCATCTTCTCCAAAACACAACCGAGGTCGTATATGATGCCCTTCTTTTCGTCGTCAAAAAGCTCTTTTTCTTTCAGCGCATTCTGAAAAGAGCGAACGGCCAGGTCGTTCATGTTCCGCGCCGCAAAACACCTGCCCAGGTAGTGAAGAGACGCTATGCGCCGATGCGGATTCGCCTGTGATTTCTGAAATTCCTGAATCGCCTCCATAACCTTCCCGGCCTCATAGTACAATTGTCCCATCTCGAATCTGATCTGTAAGTCCGCCGGATATTTCTCCACACGATTCCTGCCGGCCTGAAGCTTGAATTCATCACGCCGTCGCTCAAGGTCTTTAACCGTCTCCTCATAATCCGGCGCCTGCGAATCAAGTTGTTCGATATCGAAATTGAACTTCCTCACTACGGTATTGGAATACGCCCTATCCAGGCTTGGATCATTCCCCACCTCGGATTCAAGTAACCGCCCATAGTATTCAAGGGACTTATCATAATCGTTGCGCTGCGCATAAAGCTCGGCAATCGTCCGCATCAGCTTGTAGTTCTTGGGTTCTTCCTTGAGCCTTTCCTCGTACTCGGTTAATAAATCGGTCGTAACATCCGCGGACTTAACTTCCCGCTGTTCCTGCTCGATCCTGACGGCCTCTTTCTTGTCCTTAAGAATGTCACGGTAAGAACCTTCGCCCCCACTCAACCCCTCGTACCCGCCTTCCACCATCGTGCGTTTCACGGTTAGATCCTTGAGCGCCTGCGATATCTTGTTGTCATTCGGATACGCCCTGCTCAACTCACTGAGCATCTCTTCCGCGCGCGGTATCTTCCCGTCATCCGCAAGCGCCGTCGCCAATTTCATCCGTATATCCTTGGCGCCGGGATCGTTCTTAAGCGCTAGTTCCAGCGAAAGTATAGCGGTCTTGGTAAACCCCGCAACCATAGCCGCATCGGCCAACGTCTTATGCGCCATCGTGTTATACGGGTCTCTTTCCAGTATTTGCTCCATGGCGTTAATGGCCTGAACCGGGTTGTTTCTCACCGATAATTGCGCCTTTGCAATCAACGGCGAACTCGCCGCTGTACTGAAGACTCTCTTGAAAAGTCCGCGCTTCTCTCCCGCAATCTTGAATTGCACCGCTCTCAACGCCTCACGCGCCGCATAAAACGACGGCTCGCATTTTAGTATCTGATTGAATATCTCAACGGCGTATCCATAATTCTTCCTCTGAAACGCGGCATTTCCCTTTTCATAAAGCTCACGTAACGAATGAGAAACATCATTCAACCTTTTCTCCGACATAAATCATCTATTACTCCATAAACACAGTTAATCCGATTACCTCTCACTTGAATATAGGTTTACATAAAACCGTGTCACTTACAATTAATTACAGCAAAAACTATTCCTTTATTCGGTTGATTCAACGGCGTTTAAGCTGAACGGTTAAGTACCAAGCAAACCATGCAAGGACGATCGTTCCGATGCCCACCAGGCTGATAAGTGGACTTTGGACAATTCCCGAAACCGTTATCCCAATGATAATCAAGAGGAACAAGCCGGGCACCCACGGCCAACCCGGTACTTTGAATTCTTTGCCCTCGCGAAGCTTCATGACAACAAGCCCCACGACCACACACGCGGTGCTTAGCCCGAGTGTAAAGCCGATGTATGTAAGAAGCTGACCAAACGCAGTCGTCCATAACAAAAGCAATGCCGCCGTCGACTGCGCCAAAATCGCTATCCGCGGCGGGCCGCTCCGCGCAATCATGCATGAAGGCATAAAGCCATCCTCCGCCATCTTCGAATACACACGCGGTCCCGCCATCACCAATGAAGAAACCGAGGTTATGAAGGCGAACGCGATTAACGCCGTTACCGCATTTGCCAATCCTTCACCGCCGATAAACCCGGCCGCCACCCGTGCTATGTCGACCTGGCCAACGAGCTTGTCTACGGGCGCACTAAAAACGAAAACGGCGTTCAACCCCAAATAAAGCAACGTAACGACCAACGCGCCGAGGATCAATGACAACGGTAAATTCCGTCGTGGATTCCGGACTTCGCCGCCGATATACACCGCAGCGTTCCAACCCGAATAACTGAAGAATATTTGTACCAACGCCAACCCGAAAACGGACACTGTAAAGTTGGACACAACCGGCTCACCGGGTTCGACAAGATTAAAAAGTCCATACCCAACGAACCCGAAAACAAGTCCCAACTTCAGCAGCACGCTCGTATTCTGTACCCATGCCCCGGACTTCACATCAACCGAATGCAATGCCGTAAATACAAACAGCAGCAGCGTCCCAGCGGCTTTCGGCCCAACCCCCGGCACCCAGTCGTTCACATACTCTCCGAAACCATGGGCCACCATCGCCAATGGCGCCGAGAAACCGACAAGAAACGATATCCATCCCGCCACGTATCCAAGCGACGGATGAAGCGTCCTAGAAAGGAAAAGGTATTCACCTCCCGACTCAGGAAGCCGCCGGGCCAGCGCGCCGTAATTAATCGCACCCAAAACGGCTATACCACCGCCCACAACCCAAGCAAGAAGCACCAACCATGGCGATCCCAGGTTCTCCAGCAATATCCCACTTGTTACAAATACGCCGGCGCCAACCATGTTGGCGATAACAAGCGCCGTTGCACTCAACAATCCAAGCCGCCTTATAGAATGCATGCAGGTATTACCCCTGTTTCCTTCCAACAGGTCAAGAAACATCCGCAACAAACCGGCCCTGATACACACACCCGCGCTCCGAAAAAGCAGCCGCCAAATGCCACAGCTTCACCCGATTGCCAATCGTCTACGCCTTATCCTCACTACTGCGATTGGCTTTCAGCGCAGCGGCGCTCCGAAGATTGATTACGCTCGATATTATACGGATTATCGCCATTTGTTACCAGCCCCCTTTCAAACAGTCCGTCCTGGAGTATTCCATCGATCTCATTGAATATCTGGTCGTCTTCGAAGAGGTTCTGTCTAATCGATCCGGACGGACAGGACGCCGTACATGTTCCGCAGCCTTTACAGAGCGCTTCGTTTATCAATGCCTTTCTACGTTCTTCCTCGAAGGAAATAGCGTTAAACGGACACAACGGGATGCAGGATTTGCATCCCGAGCAGAAGTCTTCCTCCACTACTGCGGTGTTCGGTTCGAGCTCGACGTATCCCTTATCGATCAACTTCATCGCTTCTGCAGCTGCAGCGCCGGATTGCGATACCGTGTCGGGGATATCCTTCGGGCCTTGACAACACCCGGCTATGAAGACGCCATCAGCAAACGTGCTTACGGGGGCGAGCTTGGGATGTTTTTCCAGATAGAAGCCTTCCGCCGAACAGCTCATATTTACCTTACGCCGTATCTCCTGGGCGTCGGTTTGTGGTTCGAGACCGGTTGAGAGCACAACCATATCAACCGGTACCTTGAGCACGCGGCTGATAAGCGTGTCCTCGGCCTGAAGCACCAGTGCGCCGTTGCCGTTATTCTCACCGTTCTCGGGATAGATATCGGCTACACGTCCGCGTATGAGATTGATCCCCTCCTCAGCGATACGATTGTAGAATTCCTCCATAGACTTGCCGGGGGTACGCATGTCGATGTAAAAACTGTAGATATCCGCACCGGTACGCTCTTTTAAAAGATGCGCGAGTTTAAGCGAATAAAGACAACACACACGCGAGCACCATCTGTTTGTGTTTTCATCCCTTGAACCGACGCAATGGATAATGCCTATTCGGCGCGGTTTTTTGCCGTCGCGTCCCAGAACCTCACCGTTTGTGGGGCCAGCCGCATTTATCATTCGTTCGATTTCAAGCGCTGTATAGACATTCGGGAAGACACCGTATCCGTAATAAGGCACCCGCGCCGGATCGAACGTCTTGAATCCGGTCGCCACCAGGATGGCGCCGACCTCTATCTCTTCGATTTTCTCCGTTTGTTCAAAATCAATGGCGTTACGCTCGCCGCAGGCCTCAACACATGTTTTCTTGCATTTGCCCGTCTTCAGCTCGAGGCAGTTTTCGGGATCGACCACTGCGACCAACGGCGTCGCTTGTGGAAAAGGCAGGTAGATGGGTTTACGCTTGCTCAAACCGAGATTGAACTCGTCCGGAAACTTCGGGTTCTTGAATACGCAGGCGTCGACACACTCCTGGCATCCGGTACAGAGTTCCTCGTTTACATACCGCGGTTTACGTCGAATCTTAACATTGTAATTGCCGATGAATCCATCCACATCCAACATCTCAGAATATGTCCATAATGTGATATTCGGATGCGATTTCACGGCGGACATCTTCGGTGTGAGGATACAGGCCGCACAGTCCAGAGTCGGAAATGTCTTATCAAACTTCGCCATGTGCCCGCCTATGGAAGGATCGCGCTCAACCAAATACACCTTCTTCCCCGAGTCGGCAATGGTCAGCGCCGCGTTGATACCGGCTATGCCGCCGCCGAGTATGAGGACGTTCTGGTTGATATCGATTTTCTTACGTTCCAGCGACTTATGCTCGGAAACACGTCGTATTGCGCCGACGGACAACTCAATGGCCTTATACGTAGCTTCTTCGCGGGACTCGTGAACCCATGCATTGTGCTCACGAATATTCACCATGTGGAAGAAGTACGGATTCAGATTTGTCCGGCCGATGGCCTTTCGGAATGTTTCCTCGTGAAGCAGAGGCGAGCAAGCAGCAACTACAACGCGGTTGAGCTTGTTATCGCGGATGTCCTTCTGTATCAAATCCTGTCCGGGGTCCGAACACATGTATTTGTAGTCGCGGGAAACGACTACATTCGGCAATGTCTTGACCGTCTCGGCTACCTTCTCGACGTCAACGACACTCGCGATATTCGTTCCGCAATGGCAGATATAAAATCCAATTCGTAACGGTTCGTGATTATTACCTTTCATCATCAGTCTCCTCCAGTGATTCAGCTAGAAGTTCCACTACATCTCTCACAATCATCGGCTTATCGTGGTCGACCGTTTTCAGCGCGTCCTCGAATCTGTAGATTTCATAAGGACACGAAACGGCCAGTACATCGGCGCCCGTAGCTATGGCTTCCTTGATACGGCGTTCGGACAACCGTTCCATCCCTTTCTCCTTGAAGTACGTATCCAACCACATACCACCACCACCGCCGCCGCAGCAGATGGAGTTGGTTCTGTTATGGGTCATTTCGACGAGGTTCACCCCCGGTATCGCCTTTAACAACTCGCGACCCTCTTCGTAGAAACCGGCGCGCCTGCCCAAACAACATGCGTCGTGGTAGGTTACTGTGTAGTCCAGTTTCTTTTTCAGCTTCGGCTTTAGCTGATCAAGATACCGCGCAATGAACGGGGTGGTGTGCTCAACCTTATAATCGAATCCGTACAACGGATACCGAATCCTGAAGGCGTTGAATGCATGTGTGTCGCCCGTGATTATCCGGTTGAACTTATACTTCCGGAATATCTCCATATTATAATCCGTCAGTGTCTCGAACAGTCCGGACTCCCATGTGAGCTGACCGCAATCGCCGGCGCATTTCTCTTCATTACCGAGTACGGCGAAGTCTATTCCCAAAGCATTCATCAACCGCGCCAACGCCTTGCTGTTGTCCTGTCCGCGAGAGTAGTAAGATGTGTAACACTCGACGAACCATAGGACATCGACCGGCCGTTTGATTTCAGACATAACAGGTACCGGCGACGGACTCGATTTAATCCAGTTCACGCGCCGCCGTGATGATTCACCCATGGGATTGCCGTATCGAAGGGTGTTCTGGAGAGATGACTGGAGCTCCGCCGGTATCTGTTTCAGGTTCGCCAATGTCTGTTCCTTCACAATCGGCAGGAGCACGTCCGAAAGCCGGATGCCCCGGGGGCACTTCACCATGCAGGCATAACACGCCACGCATTTCAACAGGCTATCGGTTGTAAATATCTCATCGATCATCCCCCCCCTGAGCATCCTTATGATGCGGCGCGGCGGATACTCCATGTGTTCGCCATACGGACACGTCCCCACGCACGTGCCGCATTGAATGCACGAGAGAATCTTTCTCCCCTCCTCCGTGTCAAAAATATTGTCAATGCCCGTATCGAGCTGACACGTCAATCCTTCTTCTTTAATATATTCAGAACCCGTAAGTTCGCTTGGTTTAGTGATCATTGCTCGTCCTTTACCTCTTGATTTAGTGTTTCCAGGAAAAGTTGCGCTATATCCTTCACTGCAATTTTATCCTCGAAGCCGGTGGTCTTGGCGGCATCCTGGAACATGACCAGATCCTTTGGGCACGCTACTGCAAGCACCTGCACGCCCGAAACGGCGGCCGCCTCGCGAATCCTTGAATCAGCCGGACGCTCCTTGGTGTCCGGTGAGTCTTCCATCCAAATCCTGCCCCCACCGGCACCACAACAGAAGCTATGCTCCCTGGTACGCGGCATTTCGGCAACTTCGGCGCCCAGCGCCCTAAGCACCTTTCTCGGCGAGGCATACACGCCGTTATATCGCCCCAAATAGCATGGATCATGGAAGGTAACCTTGGCATTCAACGGCCTGGACGGCTCGAGCTTACGTTCCGAAACAAGTTGCTCGAGTACCTCGGTGTAATGAACCACTTCTACGCCGTCCATGTCGCGCGCATAGTCGTTCTTTAGCGCGTTGTACGTATGCGGATCGGTAGTGACTATCTTTTTGTATTTTGCTTTACTCAATGCCTTGAGGTTCTTCTCCCGCAGCATATCAAAGAGACCTTCCTCACCGACACGCCGAATATCGTTTCCCGTGCCCTTCTCGGATTCGTTCAAGATACCGAAGTCCAGGCCGGCCGCATGAAACAATCGCGCCACCGCCCTCGATACCTCCTGCACCCTGGCATCGTAGGATGCATAATCGCCGACAAACCAGAGATACTCGACTGCTTCTTTTCTCGCGTCTTTTAACTTGAAATCAAGGCCTTGAGTCCATTTACTGCGCGCGCGATCGGACTGCCCGAACGAATTGCCGTACCTGGTTATTTTCATCAATACCTCGCCCAGCGTGTCACCCAGCTCACCTTCAATCACCAAATGCCGTCGCATGTCAATCAAGGCCCTCGGTTGCTGGATGAACACAGGACACTCATTCTCACATGCGGCGCACGTGGTACAGCCCCAGAGCTCCTCGGCGGAAACGACATCCCCGAGGCCTTCCGGCGTCCCTCCGTTATCACTCTTGTTCTCAGGCTTCGAACTCCCAGCGCTACGCCCCGACTCGGCGTTGAGCTTCAGCACGACATTTTTGGGCGAAAGCCGCCACCCTGCCGCATGCGCGGGGCATACATCCTGACATCGTCCACACCACGTGCATCCGTCGAACTGAATCAGTTGCCGCCATGTAAAATCCGTTATTCCGACGACACCTTCTTCGTTGTCCTCGGATACCCTACCCGGCGGTATGTTGTTGCCCGTGTATACACTCACCGCAGAGGAGACCATATGAAACGCCTTCGAATACGGTATCGCCGCTATGAAGACAAACGACAAAACGGCATGCGCACTCCAGAAGACAAAATGCGACGCCTCGATCGAGTCGATCGACATTGCGCCGAATAATCCCGACAACGCGTAACCGATAAATGCCCACTCGGCCCAGTCCGGCTTCATCGACGCCAATCGCAGCGCCTCTACGATAAATCCGGTTATCGCAATACCAAGTAACATCAAAAGCAGCGCACCGGAATCTATCTTGAATGTCGGCGGATTCTCCGTGGCAAGCTTCTCGGGACGTTGAATGTACCGGCGAATAACGGCGATGCATAATCCTATCACCAGAAAGAGACCAAACAAATCAGCCCCTAACTCATAGACCAGGTAGAAGTTCCCCTTCAAAAACTGGTAATCAAATAACAGGTGCGCGACATCCCAGTCCACGGTCGCTATCGCAGTTGCCAACGCAAGCACCGCCATACCCCAGAAAATAAACAGATGCATGAGCAGCGACTGCGCATCGTTGGAAAGCCTGCCCTGGAACAGACCGTACTTGACCAGCAGCGTCAACCTGTGTCCGAACGTCCCCTCGAGCTTCTCGGAACGCCCGGACTTCCACCTCTTAATATGCCGCCAAAGGCCGTAAAGGAATATAATCACCGCCAATCCGCCGCCGGCGTATTGAGCGATCTCCGCCCAGTGCGGCACATTCCAGAACGTCTGCCTAACCGGTTCTTCCATGAATCAGGTTCCTTTCGCTTCTTCAAGTTTGTCCTTAAGAACCTCCACCAGATCGAATAAATCGATCGTGGTTCCGTAATGCGATATATCGAAGATCGGCGCTTTGTCGTCCGTGTTCACGGCAACGATCATCGACGCGTTCTTCATGCCCTCCTGATGCTCCGGTGCGCCGCTGATGCCGAGGGCCAGGTACAACTTGGGCTTTACGTTCATGCCGGACTTACCAACCTGGCGCGTCAGCGGCAGCCATCCTTGATCGATAACGGGTCTTGAGGCCGAAACGGCACCGCCCATCGCCGCAGCCAACTCTTCGGCCAGCTCGATGTTATCCGGATTCTGAATGCCGCGTCCGACCGAAACGAGGACGTCGTAACCCGTTATATCCACGTCTCCGATCTCCGGCTCGATGAATCGCTTGAACACAACGGGAGACTCCGGGACTTCCACATCGATCTTTTCCACCTCCGGCGTCTTTTCGGACTTGCCGGCCTCGGCAGGGAACGCGCCCGGGTAAATACTTACCACACCCTTGTCTTCAGGCAGGGTCGCATCCGCAAATATCTTGCCCCCGAATAATTGGCTCGTGAACACTGGACGCCCATCCTCGATATTTACCTTCGTGCAAAAATTCAGATGCGCCAGCCCCCGCCTCTCGGCAAGTCTCGTACCTATCCCTTGCGAAACATTCGTACACCCGATCAAAATCAGCGCCGGCGACCTCTTATCCGACACCTGATCAAGTATAGACACAACCGTATCCGAGACCGGCATTTGATCGTCCCCCATATCGACTTTAAGCACTTTGTCCGCGGCGCCCAAGCCGGATGCAATCTCATCGCCTTCACCGCCGATCACGACGGCTTCCAGCTGTACACCCAGTTCGTCCGCTATGGTTCGTCCGACACCTAGCATCTCAAACGCCACACCTGTCGGTTCGCCTTTCAATTGCTCGGCCAAAACCAAAATTCCACCATTCATTATCTCCTCCTTCAGTTTGAATTATAACTTATCCAAGAATACCGTTCTGCTTGAATATCTCTATCAGCCTGGCGGCAACCGTTTCCGGATCGCCCTCGATCATCTCGGCGCGACCGGTAACCTCGGGCACGTACATCCGCGCAATCTCGACTCCGCGACCTTCGACTTCGGGTGTTATCTCGGTCGATTCTATTGACCCCGACTTCATGGCCGCGCGAATCTTTGCAAATGGCACGTACCTCGATGGTTGCTCCGCCGCCTGGATACCTACAACCGCGGGTAAGGCGACCTCATACTCGCCCCGTAAACCGCCGGAGTATTCCTTTATTGCCGTGACCTTGCCTTCTTCGCCCTCGACCGGCTTTATGCTTGTGACCACGCCGATGAACGGTAATCCAAGCTGCTCCGCCAAAGTTGGGCCGAGCTCGCCCTGAAGGTCATCGATCGCCTGGGAACCGGTAAATATCAATGTATCACTACCCGGCGATCCGCATTCCTGCTTTATGAACTCCTTTAAAACGGACGCGCTGATGTCGGCGCGAAGTCCATCTTGCTCCGGCGTTATCTTAATAACCCTGACCGCGCCCTTCGCGCTTGCGGAAAACAAGGCGTCATCCAGCTCCGGCGCTTCGATAGCCGCAACAGTAACTTCCGCGCCTACGCTATCTTTCAATATTAGGGCCTGCTCCAAGGCGTGCTCGCTCGATTCACTTGCCATCATCCTTATGGCCTCTTTATCGAGGTTTTTTCCGTCTTCGGCGATCTCAAGCGGCTCCACTACATCCGGAACCATCTTCATCAAAACGATGATATTCACTTGTATACCTCCTTCGTTTTGTCGTTGTATATTTCTGGCATTGTTTCCACCTGACACTTTCCGGTGAATCCTTCAAATCCAACTGCTTATTCGATGCATTCCTGCATTCGCGATACTATTCAGAATCCGTTGGTTTATTTCGTGATATTATCAGTAATATAAGAATAATTTATATTAATCGAGCAGGAGACAGTACGCGATAACGAGATATCGTCAGTTCGCATTCCTAAGTCATTGCATATCAATCTCATACGCACTCGACTAGATGAATAATGATTGATTATTTGTCATTAAATTAACTCATCCTCAATAAGTGTACAAGGGTAAAATGGAGTAGAATTAATTTTTTTAATGATAAAAGGATTACGCATCCTTAATTAGCGAAACAGGAGAAATACGATACGAAAACAAAGGAAGATAAAAGAGGGCGATTAAACCGAAGTAATATACTAAGGTATAGTATATATTCCACGAATAGCGCGCTTCTCAGTAAAAGCCGTATTAACCTTATAAAAAACAATATATAACAACTATTACGTTAACTTAGATTATATATGAAGATAATCTGTATAAGTTAACGTTAAAGTCAGACAAATGGCGGCCGGCGATTATTGAGCGTCGCGCATGAGTCTGAAAATTGCGCTACCTGAGCTCGCCGGAACCGTCACGCGATACTCGCCCTCGATAACCTTCGGCGTTTCTGTTTCATTACGCCAATCCGGTGTGCCTAAACTTATCGTTCCTGACTGAAGCATATACCCGTTCCATTTATCGGCCCAATACAGTTCCACCTGACCATTCACGGCCCGGCGAATTCCGAGCGCCGGCCCGAGCGCGGTCGAGTCGATCAAAGGTATCTTGCATATCGCCTGATACAATTCCCATGTCATCTCTTCATGGACATCATCTATCATGAACCCTCTTCCGAATCCGGCGGTTGTGCGCGGACAATAAATAATGTTGTCCCAGTCATTATACCCCTTTAATTCCTGGAGTTGTTTATCATCTCCGTTGTAAATCCATTTGGATGGGTCACTATAAACCGCGCATGAATTAAGATCCTTCACGACACCCACATCATTCGTATCCCCGTCCCTGTTCCAGTCGATCGGTTGATCACATTTAATCCGTACATAATGGTCGTTTTTACCATCACCGTCGTCATCCACAAAAAAGACGGTTTCATCTCCGGCGTCACCGCCGACATTACTTATCTCTGTCAATCCATTCTCCGACAGCAAGGGCAATTCGATCCGCGAATAGTCCAGCGCCCTGTTGGTCACTAACATGTTAAACTGCCTTGAATAACTCATGATACTAATGTAATTCGGTTTACAATTGATATCATCACCTCCGCCGTGACGCAGACCCAGGTTATGGCCGAACTCGTGCATTAATGTGGCGGCTTGTTTGTCGACGCGGTTCGTTCGCGAGAATCCGCCCAGCGAGACTATCAAATCATCGCCGGGACACTCCGCAATCCCGGAGGAGGTGGTATTTGTCCATGTACCTACTTTTTTCTTACTATATTGATGAGCAAAAACTGCGTACCGGTAAGCAAGCCGCTTGGCTTGAATAGACAACGAATTCTTGCGTTCCTCGATCGAGCCGAAATGGTCGTCTTTTAAATCCCTGAAATCATCCGGGAACTTGATAAACTCGACATGCGACAGCGCCTCATCAATCTCGATATGCAGACGAATACCGTTGGTGCCGTCGGGATTTGATACAGGCGCGTTTGCAAACGCCGCCATTACATTGGTAACGGCGTCGCCCAGCGGTTTATGCGAGCATGTAGGACTTTCCATGTAATCAATCTCGACGAACAAGTCCTTGTGCAATGGATCGGCACCTATCTCGTGCAACGGGAAATCGTTCGTCCCGTCACTATTGACATCGATTCCATTCTCCTCCCACACATCCAGCAGCCCATCGCTGTCACTGTCAACGCTCGTCAAAAACACGATTTCTTTTTCCGTATTCGACTCTTCATCCATGGCGCGAGCTATAACACCCACTGTACCTGAATTATTGATAGCCACATCGGCAAATTCCAAATTGATATCCCCGCCCAACGGAGGCGGCGCTATGGTTTCATCGACTACGATCGGATACAATCGGCCCGCGCCCAGATATCCATATACATCGAAAAACTGGGATCCAAATCCGCTGCTCGGGCTTTGTATGACTGCTTCGGCCATGAACGAATCGGGTTCTCCGGCGGGAATCCGATTGTCATTGATGGCGGCGGTCATGACGTTACCACTGCTGATGTAAGTTTCGATTTGCCCGTATTCATCTTCCCTGTAAATAGGCGATTCATCGCCATAACCGAGGACTTTAAACATCTTACCCTCAGAATATATGAATAGGTAATTCTCCCAACTTGTATCCCTAACAACCATCCCGATCTGGCCATGAGCGTTCATGCCTATTAGGTCAATGCTCTGGACATCGATTGTATCAACACCTTCGGCGCTTATAAATTCCAGTGGATACGAGGTCATTGCGATTCTAACCGTCGCTTCGCCGGGCGCCTGATAAACGAGCCCCAATATCTGGCGTCCAATCGGATCATCGGAAATCTTTACCTGTGCGACCAGATGCCCATACTCGCTAATCTCTACCTCGAGGGGAATTCCGTATCCCCCATCGAATCTTCCGCCTCCCGGCGCGGCGTCACCGTTAACAAACCACTTTTCCCACCTCGCGGAACCGGCCCTTTTTATAAATGCGCCGGTTACAATCACCTCCGGATCGCCGTACCGATCATCAAAATCTTCAGGATCATAATAATAGATAGAGTTAAAAGAGACTAAATCACCATGACGATTTATATCCAGCCGCCCAGGCAGTTGGAAATGTCCCTCCAAAACACCGTCTTCAGCAACCATTGTATCCACCACCTCCTCGGACGTAACCAACGGCTCAGGCGTCCCGTCTCGAATAACGAACACCCCCGATGCCCTGCGCGACCATGAGGGCTCCCCAGCCACGGCAACCTTAAAGCCACCAAGGAACAATATCGTTCCGTTTGAAGTTAAACGCGCATCCCCAACCCAAGTAAACGGCCCTGCCGACGGGTACGGACAGGGCTCGCCCTCGGCGATAAGTCGGCTTAGTTCTTCCGTCTCGGCCGAATAATAGAATATCGCCGAGATCGGCTCCTCTGCCACACCCGCGACATGACAGGCAAACAGCGCATTGCCGGCGTCATCGATAAAAAACGTACCATACTCCGAAAACACCGGGTCACCCGCCCATCGCGGCGCGAACAAACCGCCGCCGGGGGCGGGCTCGCCTTCGTATGCCAATACGCGAGCCGCCAGCTCGGCATTGGTATTCGCATGTATTTCATGCATGAAAATGCCCTGGAAGACCAAACAATAACCGAAAACCATCCCAAGGACCACATTCCGTTTCATACCCGAACAGAGGCTATTTGCTTTCATGGCGTTAATGGTTTAATTGTTAATACAGACCGAATGAAAAGGTCTAATCCTCCTTGTGCTGATTTTTAAAAGCTATTCCGCTTCGAATTTCTCGATTAACTTGATTTAATTGCATATTACACCACCCGCATCACGGATTCAAATAAAATCGTGTTGTCCCAGTCATTATACCCCTTGAATTCCTGGAGGCCTAAGTCCGTATCGTTAAAATCCATTTGAACGGACCACTATGATCCGCGCATGAATAAATTTTCGAATATCTCTACGTCCTTCATGTCCTTGGCAAGAGGTTATGTCCGCAACGAGTGCGAAAGGAGGCTGCCATTATATTCCGTCCCTACGGGACTTATGTTTTTGTTGGGCATTCTTGCTATAGATATTTCATCCCTACGGGATTCTGAAAGGCGCAGGCGTCTGGCAATTGAATAAAGCCCTGGCATTCGAAGCCGCTGCGGCTGATCCTTCGGACACAGCCGCGCTCCGTAATCCCCTCTCCCGTTCACGTAGGCGTTCTTCGTATAGCATCACCGACTGCGAATAATCGTGTACCCGAATCTCGAATATCGAAGCACGCCGACAGTGAACTGTGAGCTGTGAACTGTGAAAGGAGAGGCGCAATGTCGGATTATGGGGCAAGGATTCATCAGGATTACGGAGGAGAGCTAAGTATGGTTACCCACCCCTTTCATCCCCTCCGGTGGAGGGGATTTGTATAGTTCCCCTCCTTGGAGGGGTAGGGGTGGGTTTTTCCTCCGCGCAAGAGAAACCTCAACAGCTCAACAGCTTAAAATTCATCAATCAGGACAAACGGAGTTAAAAAAATTAATTCTTAAGGTCCATCGTTCGAACGAACCGTTCGATTTCGGCCCGGTCGTCCAACACTGAAATCTCCAGTTCATAAGTCCTGCTCTCACCTGGTTCGAGCATTATCAATGAACCCTGCTCATGGGCTGCATTTTGACCTATAGGCGGATTTGTACCGGGTTCGAGTCCGGTCACGTACTCGCCCCTGCCCCAATGTTGCCAGTTGGTCAGCCATTGGAACTGCTCCTTGGGGAATCTCAACCGCGCGGCTATTCCAAGGTTTTCATTTGCCACACCGGCCGAGCACATGCCGTCTTCATCGGCGGCGATATCGATAAACGCGTTCGCTTCGGCGCCTTTGCAATGGCTTTCCATGACGCCGGGGACAACACGGAAATCACGAGTCCCGTGAAAAACCTCCGCGTCCATATCCCTGCCGGGTGTCGTCCAATCACCGTGCCACAGAATCTTCGCGCCTTCATCGACAAGCGGCCAACCGAAATTACAGTGATAAAGGTACATGTGCGGTGTTGTGGTGGGGCCGACATTTGTTACTACATCGTGCAACCTGACAATTGGCTCGCCGAGCCTGCCGGATATCGTACGCCGTAATTGTAGGTTCGGCCCGAACAACTTGGACTGACGCATTACGCCGGTTATCCGCATATCCAAATCCCCGGCGCGTATGTCGGGTTGGACAATGGATTCAACCTCTGCGACTGCATTTCCTATCCGGTCATGCAGCCCGCGATCGCCCGACTCATCCACCTCAGGCCCGCCGATATGCGTGAGGCCGCAAGTTTTGACGAGGCCGCCGCCGAAATAATAAAGCCAACCGAATCCGTGGTTTCCCTCCGAGTGCGGCGGTGTAACTCCCATATCGGTTAAAAACGCGAGGCCCTTGTCGTTGTGAAACGCGTCCATGATATCGAGTCCGCGATCCATACTCACCTTATACCTCAGCCCGCCGCCGGTGTTTATCCAAGCGATACGGCAGCCCTTGCCCGGGCCGTTGTCGAGCACCGCGGTCTCTATGCCGCCGACTTGATTACTGTTTATTATCTTACCGTCGTAGTCCATCGAGTTGTTCTTTTCCATTTCGCGCTTCCTTTCATTACAATCAAATCGCGCATTCATAATTCCGATATGAATTGCGATGTGAAAAACATAATGCCGTATTTAATCCCAGCTTTAGAGCTAATGCAAAGAAAATGAGATGGAGCGAGGATTGTCTTCTTCATTTATCGACTCATACAGTCGGTCTACGACAAAATGTTATTGGAAAAAGTTATTTTACTGCTCACCTGTTTGATTCTACTATTATTTCTTGAATTATGCGAATAATCGGCCAATTAGAATCCGAAGCCATTGCCCGGAGATTCAGCGATTATCTTTTAGCCAAAGGGTTTCAAAACCAGGTGGAAGAAGATGACGGGCGTATCTTGTTATGGGTCCACGACGAAGAGCAATTAGAAGACGCCAAAGAGTTGTTGAGTGAATTCAAAAAGAATCCCGACTCGAAAGAATTCGATGAATACTCCGAAATCGCCAGACGTAAACGCAAACAAGCCGAGTCTGAACAAAAATCATACGAAAAACGCCATTTCGATAGAACACAGCTGAATCCACTCATTCCGTACAGGATGGGAAAAGTTACGCTGACACTTATGGTGATAAGTGTTCTGGTGTACATAATAATGCTGACCGGCGGCAGGGGCAGCGTATCATTCTTGTTTATTACCAATGGTAAGGCCGGGGCTTCCGCACTGCTTGAAGTCATCGGGAAGTTCCAGATTTGGCGTCTTTTCACGCCAATCTTCATACACTTCAACATTCTTCATATCCTGTTTAATATGCTGTGGCTCAACGACCTGGGGAGCATGATCGAATCACGCAAAAGCGGGCGGTATCTTCTTGTGCTCGTTCTTACTCTTGGGTTTTTATCGAACATCGCCCAGTTCCTCGTTTCGGGGCCGCTTTTCGGCGGCATGTCCGGCGTCGTGTATGGTCTTCTCGGATTCATCTGGATGCGGGGCAAATTTGATCCGGCCTCCGGATTGTTCCTACATTCCACGGTCGTTACTATGATGATAGTATGGTTTTTCTTCTGCCTCGCCGGATTTGCGGGGAATATTGCAAACACTGCACACGCTGCCGGCCTCATACTGGGGATGGTTGTCGGTGTTGCTTCAAGTCCGGGAGTCATGAAAAGGCTTTGGAGCAGGAGCTGATTGTTGGCGTTTGTTCATAAAATTTTTCCAAAAAAATGCGTCGTAAACACTTTTCATGCTTGACCTGTAATTACCACTGAATTAAATTCCGCTGTGATGATGGAATTACGGCAAGTAGAACTGCTGGTAGTCGTTGTAGGAAACGGCGCCGTCGGTCCTTGCCGTTAGGAAGTGATAGAATTTTCAAGGCAAGAACCCACGGCTGCGGAGGTCGTGGGTTTTTTGTTATCCCATGACCACCGGCCAAAAATCGAATGAGTTATGAGTAAAGATACAGGTACTCGAGAGACCCGGATAAAGAAGCAGTCCGGCCTGCCTGCCGCGACGCCTGCCTGTGCCAGCACGGCAGACAGGGACAAGGCGCAGGCAGGCGCGGAGATTGGACCACCGATGCTCGGGAGTGAGATACTCGTGGCCGCTCTCGAGCGCGAGGGAGTGGATACGATATTCGCCTATCCCGGCGGCGCGAGCATGGAGATTCACCAGGTGCTTGTTCGTTCCGAAAAGATCAGAACGGTGCTGCCCCGTCACGAGCAAGGCGGCGCGTTTGCTGCAAACGGTTATGCCCGTGCCAGCGGCAAGGTCGGCGTCTGTATGGCGACCAGCGGCCCCGGCGCCACTAATCTAATTACGGGGATAGCCGACGCGTTCATGGACTCAGTTCCCATGGTGGCGATAACGGGTCAGGTCCCGCAAAACATGATCGGCAAGACGGCGTTTCAGGAGACGGATGTTTTTGGTCTTACCCTCCCCATCGTCAAACAGAGCTACTTGATCACCGATATCAACGAAATCCCGCATATCGTCAAAGAGGCCTTTTATCTTGCCAAGACAGGGCGACCGGGACCGGTGGTAATCGATGTACCCAAGAACATCCAGCAACAACGCGTCCAACCGGTCTTTCCAGCCGAGGCGAAACCGCGCGGATATAATCCTGATAAACGCGTCGATACCATCGCCTTGAATGAAATCATTGGATTAATCGAGAAAGCCGAGCGTCCGGTGCTTTATACGGGCGGCGGTATCATCAGTTCCGGCGCACATGAAGAGCTGATGCAATTTGCCGAAGCAACGGGTATACCCGTGACCACTACCCTTATGGGCATCGGCGGATTTCCCGACTCGCATCCGCTTTCGTTGAAATGGCTCGGAATGCACGGCAGCGCCTACGCCAATTGGGCGGTGAGCGAAGCGGACTTGCTTTTGGCCTTCGGCGTGCGGTTCGACGACCGAGTGACGGGAAAGGTCGAAAAATTCTGCGAGCACGGAACGATTGTGCACATCGATATAGACCCCTCGGAGATTAATAAAAACAGGTCTGCGCATCTCCCGATTATCAGCGATATCAAATACGCCCTTGAACAACTCAACAAGTTGGTTAAGGAACGGGCGGTCAGGAAAGACTTCAGCCAATGGCAAAAGCGAATACAAGAATGGAAGGCCAAAGCGCCGTTCAGGTATGAAGTCGATGAACCAACGCGTAAGTCCAAATTCGTCGATGAATTCCTCGACGGCGACGGCAGCCAGGTCATCCTCCCACAGATGGTTATTGAAACAATACATGAGATGACCGGCGGCGATGCCATAATCGCAACCGGCGTCGGCCAACACCAGATGTGGACCGGGCAATTCTTCAAATTCGAGCGGCCGCGGCAGTTTCTTACCAGCGCAGGACTGGGTGCTATGGGCTTCGGATTCCCCGCGGCGCTCGGGGCAAAGGTCGCATTCCCCGACCGACAGGTTATTGACATCGACGGCGACGGCTCGTTCCTAATGAACGTCCAGGAGCTTGCCACCGCGCACATCGAGAATATCGCGGCCAAGGCGGTTATTCTCAATAACCAGCACCTCGGCATGGTCATGCAATGGGAAGACAGGTTTTACTCGGGCAGGCGTGGGCATACGTTTATCGGTGATCCGAAGAACAGCGGACATATATTCCCGGACTTTGTGACCATTGCCAAGGGATTCAACGTCAAATGCGAGAGAATCTTCAGAAAAGATGAATTAAAACCGGCCCTTGAACGCATGCTCGAGGCACGAGAGGCGTATGTGCTAGATATCGTGGTTCCACACACCGAACACGTGCTCCCGTTCATCAAGGCCAACGGCACGGTCGATGATATGATATACCGTTGATCCGGGCACGGGGGGGGGGGGGACATGACGGATCAGGGGGGGGACATGACGGATCAGGCCGACCTCCCTGCGCCGCGTCCCTGTCTGCCGTGCCGGCACAGGCGGGCGTCGCGGCAGGCAGGCGCACGGCTTCAATTGCCGTGCCGAGGGGTACGAGAAGATAACAGGTGTGGCTGAGTCAGACAATTGAATGGGTGTTCGAATGTCTTTTTAACTTTCGAATCACCGAAGAATAATCCATTTTATATCGGATGTTGAGTTTACTCGCAATCGTAGGCAGACCAAATGTCGGGAAGTCGGCGTTGTTCAATCGCATATCCAAAAGGCGAATAGCTATTGTTCATGCCGAACCCGGCGTTACGCGTGACAGAATAGCCATTGACCTTAACTGGAATGAGGCCTGTTTTACGCTTGTTGATACGGGCGGTATCGGTATGTGGCACGGCGAAAAGACCGGCGATGAACTGGCCGACGCAGCCCTCAAACAAGTCAATCTCGCCATCGACGAAGCCGATGTAATCCTGTTCGTGGTCGACACTCACGAAGGCATTACGCCTTTGGACGAAGACATCGCCGCACAACTCCGTGCGTCAAACAAGCCCGTCCTCCTCGTTTCCAATAAAGCAGACAATGAACGGATAGAGCTGAACTCCTCCGAATTCGCCGCGCTCGGATTTGATTACATCTATCCAGTGAGCGCAATTCACGATCGTGGTATTTCCGCTGTAATGAATCACGCAACCAAGCTCTTGATTCAACACGGTAAAGCGGAGATAAAAACGAATACGGACACCCCCGATTCATCCGCCGAAAGACCGGTCAACCTCGCGTTCGTCGGTAAACCCAACGCGGGCAAGTCGTCGATCATCAACGCATTACTCAAATCGGAACGCGTCCTAGTCTCATCAATACCGGGTACGACCCGGGACTCGGTTCATGTACCGCTGACAATCGAAACCGATGGAATCCGGCGTTCTTACAACTTGATCGATACGGCGGGCATCAGAAAAAAGAGGAGCGTCGGCAGCTCCGTCGAATTCTTCAGCGTCAAACGCGCCGAAAACTCGATCGAGGCATGCGACATCGCGATCCTGGTCGTCGACGCCGAGGAGGGCATCCTCGAACAGGACAAGAAGGTTGCCGGCCTGATCGCAAAGGCGCGCAAGGCGTGTATAGTGGTGATTACCAAGTGGGACCTTATACCGCACTATCAGGGGACCGTGGATACCGGCTCGAAGTCAAGTGCGGCGTCCGGCGGAAGCGAGCCGGAACCGACGCTCGACGATTTCGGCAGGTGGGTTCAGAGTAAGCTTTTCTTCCTCGATTTCGCGCCGGTGATCTTCGCTTCTTCTAAAACAGGATTTAACCTCGACAGACTCCTCGGCGCCATTGATTTCGTTTCCGAGCAATACCGGCAAAAAGTCTCGACCGGCATATTGAATCGCGTATTAAACGACGCAATTGAATTCCGTCAGCCGCTCAGCGCTACCGGTAAGCGTCTCAAGTTTTTCTATGCGGTACAGACCCATACCGCTCCGCCGCAGTTCATGCTATTCGTCAACCGCGACGAATTGTTCTCACAACCTTACGTAAAATACCTAGCCGGAAGACTCCGTGACGCCTTCGGATTCGAAGGGTGTCCTATCGTAATCAAGGCACGACCGCGACCGAAGACGATTGCGCCGAAGCGAAACAGGGACAAACAGGTGTAAACTCTCATTTGTCCGCTTTGTTGCGATATCCCTCCATATACCGCTGCATCCGCCGGTATGCGTCCGGACGGCTTTCCAGTTTATCCTCATAACGCCGAATCATTCGGCTATTATGCGTAGTGTTAAACCGTTCATATCTTTTACACAAACAACGCTACCCTTTTCGATTGGGACGGAGTTATCGGCCAATTCCGCCTTCCAAAGCTCACCCTTTATTTCGATGTAACCCACGGGCGCGATACGCTCGACGGCGATCCCCTTCCTCCCCGTCATGCGATGGTGATTTGTCGAGATGCTATTATCATACGCCGTCCAGGTAAGATGGTATAGCACCACGTCCTTGATCACAAACGCAACGGGTACCGCTATGTAGCACCAATCCGGAACATCTATCCAATTCCGAATCAGGAAAAGCGCCAGAACAACAACCGCCAGCTCAGGTAATTGAAGGAGCGCGTAGCGAATTATCACCTCACGCGACCATTTTCTGCTTTTGGAAACTTGACCCGGCATATCCCAGTCTCAGTTAAAAGTAGAACTTTGTGTTGTTCAACCTCGTAAGCGCCGGCGGAAGTCACCCTCCTCCGTTACCGCCCAACATGTGAAAGCGCACATTCGTCTGTGAATATCCGAATGTGCGCCTTTCACGTCACTTCACGCTTAGTGCGTGTTGTCACACGATTTAAGCCGGGATGTAAACTATACCTTTTCAGGTATAGCGAACTCGCTGCGCATATCGTAACGGAGCATCTTGTTCGCCTCGTCGGAATGCGGCCCGGTGAATTTTTGTGTCTTCGGATCAAACGCCAATTTCGGCCCCAAGCGCATCTTATCGAGGTCTCCGCCGTTGGCGTTTATCTGTTCGACGACGGACTTGACGGTGTTCAACGCGTCATCGTGTTGTTTCATGTTCTCGCGCACTTCATCGATCGACGCCTTGCCGCCGAGTTTATAGGAAGTATTGGCCAGGTGACAAATAAGCGTACTCAATACGCCGCCCTCAATCGGGGCGTTTAATTCCTCGTAATCTTCGTTGCGTATGGCGCTGAGGAAGTTCTCGGCATGTTCGCTGCCGCCGTTGCCGCGGTACGACTTGATCCTGTCACCACTGTGATTATATGCGGCGCCGCCGCCACGGCTGATCTTGATAACGGCGTCCTCGCACATAATAATATTACCGCCGCGGCTGCCGAGATAGCTGCCGGGCGCGTCTGTATCGGATGATAATGGCAGGTCGCGTATTTCAACGACCAGCGGCATACCTTTATGCTCCATGAGCGCGAATTCCATGTTCGGCGTGTTCGCGTTATCGTCCCATACGAACCGGCCGCCGCCGGTTATGACGCTCGACGGCGCTTCTTTCCAGTCAAGCATATTGCAAAGGTCGTCGGTATAATGAACGGCCCAATTACCCATCTCACCGTCACCCCAGGTCCATTGCCAATGCCAGTCATAATGGAAACTCTTCCGCATAACCGGGGTCTTCGGTGCGGGACCGGCCCAAAGATTGTAATCGATGAAATCCGGCACCGGTTGCGGCTTAGTTACCTTCCCAATCGAAGAGCGGCGGTTCAATTTCATGCAATGAACCCATTTTATCTTGCCGTACTTGCCGGCGCGTATGTCCTTGCCCGCTTCGTTCGGTGCCGGACATGAACGCTGCTGCGTACCGGCTTGAACGATTTTCTTGTACTTGCGCCGGGCCGCGACCATTTGTTGTCCTTCCCAGATGCTGTGGCTGACCGGTTTTTCTACATAGACATGTTTCCCGGCCTGGCAGGCGAAGATCGTGCCCGCCGCATGCCAGTGGTTCGGGGTTGCCAGGATCACGGCGTCGACATCCTTCATGTCCAGGATTTTGCGGTAATCCTGATACATCTTTGCATTATCGGCGGCGTCTTCGGCGCTATTCTGCATCCTATGCTCATCTGCGTCACACACGGCGATCACTCTTGAGTTTGGAATACCGTTAAAATCACGTACATGTCCGCCGCCTCGTCCGCCCGTACCTATGACCGCAATATTAATCCGCTCGTTAGCGCCCAGGACGTTCAGGCTGGGCATCGCCATAAACCCCGCCGTTGCGGCCATTGTACCTTTTAAGAAACTCCTTCTATCCATTCCATTCTTATTCATATACTTTACTCCTATTTGAATTTAAAAACCTCAATTGGCAGCCTACTAAGCCGAACCAAATCTTCAGGATCGTAATATTAAATTTTCCCTCTGTTCCGTAGTTTCTTGGATAAGTTTGACATCTTACATTTATCGGGTCAATAACGTATTGAGAGTTAAATATGAAGATTATCGGCGTTTTGGACTTGGCGCTTGGCGCACACCGTTCAATTCCCGGACATTTGCATTTGCATTACTGCAAGGCGGTATTGCTCAAGTTGATCCATGACCTGATACTCGAGTTCGGTTTTCCCCAGGGTGCGCGCCATGGTAATCGCTTTTTGCGCATGCTTAATTGCCTCCGAAAAACGCTGCCTAACGGCGAAGGTCTCCGCCAGATGCTTATGTAAAACGGGTGATTTATCCACAGACGCATCACTCGTAACCGCCTTCGTATAGTGCGCGATAGCCTCATCGATATTACCGGTCATGGACAAGGCAACCGCCAGGTCGTAATGGTATTTTGGATTCTTGGGAGCATGTTCGAGTGCAACCCGCAGATGAGCCGACGCTTTTTTATTCTCGTCCCTCGCCAGGTATGCGCGAGCAAGCGAATGATGCATTCGCTCCGCGCTGTATTGCATGTTGAGTCCTTCCGGCGCGAGAGCGACGGCCTTCTCCAGCAGCGTCACTGCCTTGTTTACATCGCCTTCGACAAGCATGGCATGTCCGAGATCGTATAAAGCGAATACGTTATCCGCCTCCAATTCCAGCGCCCGCCTGCAATGTTCTTTACCTTGTTCCGGTTTGTTTTTGACGTTATAGAGGAGAAATCCCAGCTTAACATGCGCACGAACGTTGTCGGGATTCAGCTCTAGCGCCTTGCGGTAATTCTCGATCGCCCCATTAGGATCGCCGCCGCGATAGAATTGATCGCCCGCACGAACAAAAGAGACATCATCCATGAATTCCTCTCGAATTTGAACGATTGATCCCGACTGTAACCGTACGAATTCCGGTATATTCGCTGCGCGGTTGGTCGCGGTAAACCAATCCAGAAGCACCGGCGGTGTTGTACGACCCTGCTCATCGAAGTACGTCATGCAGAGTTGCGTATAGTCGGAATATGCCTTTGAGGAAAAAACGAGCCACTTACCGTTGGGGCTAAAGCTATGCCAGGAATTCATGCGCATGGTGTTACACCGCAGCCTTCGGGCTTCACCGCCGTCTGCGGGAATAACGTACAACTCGCTGTCGGACTGAAGGAGCATATAGTTTTCCGCCTTACAAAAGACGATCCATTTCCCGTCCGGCGAGAATTTGGGAAAGTAATTGCTTTTCCCGTTATGTGAGGCGCCTGCCAGCGGCTCGGGCTCGCCGCCTTCTCCGTTATTAAAAGGTATTTTATAGAGATTATATTTAAAATCCTTTTCCTCGTCTAGGAACCTGCGTACTTCTTCAGGAGTTAATAGTACCCTGCTCTCATCCGATGTCTTGATTTGCCTGGCTCGCGTTCGAGCGAACACGATGTATTTACCGTCCGGGCTCCATACCGGATTGCTCTGAACATATTCGGGATCATCAGCGCCCGATAGACTTTGGAATGTATCGGTCTCACGGTCATAGAATGCCAATATACCCTTGATCGGAAAAAATAGTTGAGAAAAAGCGAGCGGCTCGGTAGCGACAAAAACCGAACGATCCTTTACCGTACTGACCGCGTATCTCCCGCTCGGGGAAACGCGGCTCAAAAGTCCGAATGTCTGCTTTCCGTCTTCTTTACGGTAATCGTCCCAAGTGATTATTTTGTCATTCGTGAGAACCATTTGTTTTGCTGTCTCCACAATAGCATAGGATCCTTTACTGTTGGCATAATCTACATCCATACCGAGTAGAGTCCCGTCAGCTGAAAACGAATGGCAGTTGCCGCAAACGGGCAGTTCCTTCAACACAACATGCGGCCGCTCGCCGCTTGAGACGGAACCAAAACGCCAACGTATCTTTGACGGGTCTTTGACGGCCTCTCTGAACGGTAGATTAACCTCGCGATAGAAGATAGGCGCCTCGACGCTATGCTCTGATACAGAAAATGTAACAGACGTGGAGGCCAATGGATTCTCGGGATCATCGCGCAGCGCGCCTGCCACAAGCAACCGAGCCGAGCTATCGCCGGCAATTGATTTAATCCGGCGCCACTGGTCTGCGTCGGGCCTCCACCTTGTTGAATCGCATAAAAACGTTATTTCTTCACCTGCGGCGTCTCCGGATATGTGAAGCATCCATACATCGGCGTTGTCGCTGGACTTCCACATAAAAACCGGCGGCGCAAGGTCACGCGGGTACACTGTCCCATCCAATGGTTGGAGGATGTCAAGAGTACCCTGAGACTCGTTTCGTTCGCACGCATTCAAGATTTTGTCGGCGATCTTTTCATCGGACGCAAAACGCGAGTTAAAGAATACGCCGGTTACCGCTATGATCGCCACGATTACAATAATCGAAGGTACCTTATGCTTCGCATTCATGGTTTATATCCACTGCTTTCGATACATTATCTACTTGGAATGAGAAGCAGTTTAGCGGGGTTAATCAGCCGTTACAAGCCGAAAACATGCATAAGGTAAAAAAAATGGGCGATGTTGCCCGGAGACGGACTTGGCCTAGATGGCCTTGTTAAATCATTAATGTAATTCGGCCCATGAGGAAACCACGTATGCCCTGATAGGTCCGACTTTCTTCAGATTCTCATCAAAGTGTACGTTATAATGCCCGCGCATTTCGATGGAATGCACTACAGCGGCGCCTTGAAAATCATCGACTCCTCGACCGCCGCCTTTTAACTCAAGCACCGCATCAGGCGCATACACGACACCTGAGAACGAAGAGTTTCCGCTCATCTCGATACTTTCACACCCGGGCAAACCGATAACCTGCATATATTGCGGCGAGCTTGGATTCATGATTCCCTGGCCGGATATCTTAGCGTCGGTCTCGAGATACAGGTTCAACGAAGCATTCGGCTCGAGCTCGATAATGTCATGGCCGCTCATATGAAGCCTATCGCTCACGATTAGATTGGCATCGCCACGAACAAGGACTGAACCCGATAGGTTCGAAATCTTGTAATTCCCGCTATCAAGTATATGATCATACCTGACACGGCCCACTCGTCCGCCGGAGGGATTAAAAATATATCCGCTTGTAAACGGCTCATCCATGTTGTCCAGTGAAATTTGTACGTCGTCGCTGAACCAGCCGGGTTTGATCCCATTGTTGCCGTCGTTATGCCAATCCTCATCGCCTACCGAGCCGTTGGGGCCTAAAGTCACCGAACCACCGGGGCCGGTTGCCACGCGGCCGTAGATGTCGGCATTGCCGACATTAATTATCCCGACTATCCCGGCCGTCGACGCGATGTCCCCGTTATCCTTGGCCTTGGCCGGGTCGTACCGCCCGCCCGTACTATAATTCGGATCAGAGGAATCGTAGCTGTCGGTCCTCAGATTATTCCCATTCATATCAATCAAATACTCGGCCAACAGCGCCTTTGTAAACAGTCCGACAGGTTCCGTGGTAACGAACACCGTACGCTCGAGATAATTCGTACTCAACGGTACCGGCATATAACCCACGGACTTGATGGCAGGTTTCAAATAATTCGTCATGACAATCGACACGTCGTAACGCCCCGAGTTCATGACACGTCTGTTTGTGAATGTCATCCCGTATTCTTCGGTGTCAAACTGCGACCATTGATCCAGTGTAAGATTATTCGTCCCGCTATGATTCAAATGCGCAAGCGCCTCCTCCACACCGGCTTCGGCGTTCGCAAGCGCCAGTTTCCACGCGCGCACCCTGTAGTTGACCTTCTGCTGCGTCTGAATCAACGAGAGGTAGCTGAACAGCGTAATGCCGAGTATCCCCGTCATTACCAGTGCCGTCACCAACACATTGCCGGCCGCTCCATTCTGTTTACGCAATGTCTTCATTGCTTGTTTCTTATCACAATACTCGCCGATTGCGATATCTCCGTGTTCAGTATGTTCCCCAGCACATCCTTAACACACCGCCATCTGACTGAAAACAACTTGGCCGTACTGGGCGAAGAGGCGACATACAAATCGAATGAGTTACTCACCGCATTACGCTGGTATATGTTGAACTCCAATTCCTCGCAATCATTCAACAACACCTCCTGACTTCCACCGGATATACGTATCAGACGCTCCGAATCCGGTACGTACCTATACTCAAAATTTATCCCGTCATCCCCGGTAAATTCCACACTATCGACTTCATAGGACACCAACGTCTGCGCACGCCTAACCTCTTCGGTTATCCGTGATAACGCACTCCGGCTCTGCTGCTCCAAATCCGCGTAATTCAATAATCCCGCAAAACTCCTAACCATGAACGTCGTCAAACTCAACACGCCGGCAAGTACGATCATACCCACAACAAGCGCTATAAGTACCTCGACCAGCGTGAATCCACGTCGTCCCCGCTCAGTATATATAGTTTTGCATTCCATCTTTGGCCACTAATGTCGAGAATTGATTCGTATACGCGCGTCCTCCGGCGTTCCACGTGAGCGTTATCACCACCTCCTTGAGGGTGTTCGAATAACTCGTGGAAAAGGAAACCGGGTTGATGTCTATCGTCCCGTTGAATACCGGACCCTCCCCCTGTTCGTCATCCGGAAAAACCGGCTCGGTAAATGTATCCGGCACAAACGCGCTGTTGGTTATCTGATCCCACGTCAGCAGCCGAAACCATTCTATCTTGCTGGTCATCACTTCGACAGAACGCGTATTGATCCTCGCATTCTCGATCATCCGAAACCCCTGGGCCAATCCGGTATACAACGCCACAAACACTATCAGCGTCACTACCGAGGCCACCAGCATCTCAACCAGCGAAAAGGCGGTTTCGCGTCTCTTATGCCTATTAGTCTTCCGGTTCCCGGGTATCTCAAGATTGCTAACGATTATCTTCATTTCAATTCTATTCGAGACCGTTTGTTATGATCCGGATAAACTCAGTATTTTACGAGTAAATTTATGCAATTTCAGACATTTAGCCAGTTTTATTTGCAACGACAATAATAAGACAACGCTGTATGTTTCCTACTCGGTAGTTAATTCAGACCATGAGGTAACAACATATTCTTTAATAGGCCCTATGATCCTGTCCTTTAGGCTTTCATCATAATGAAAATTATAATTTCCGAATAGGCTGATGTTATTAGCTATGGCGGCACCCTGAAAATCCGCTACATCGCTGCCGCCACCTTTTAACGAAAGCTGGGCATTGGGCGCATAAACCACACCGGAAAACGAGGCATTCCCGCTGAATTCAAGGTTATTACACCCGGATAAACCGTATACCTGAAGATATTCCGGGCTTCCCGAATTCATAATTCCCTGACCACTGATCTTGGCGTCTGTGTCCAAGTATAATTTCAACGATGCATCCGGTTCGATCTGAATAATATCACTACTACTCATCGAGAATATATCCGTAACTAAAAGAGTGGCATCGCCCCGAACTAAGACCGATCCCGATAAGTTCGTTATTTTGTAATCACCACTATCCAAAATATGATCGTAGGCAACCTCACCTACCACGCCGCCGGCGGGATTGAAGACATAGCTGTCACCTAAAGAAAATTCCAAATCCTCGAGTTCGACCTGAACATCATCGGCAAACTTGCCCGGCTGAATTCCCGAATTCCCGGCATCCTGCCAGGACTTATCACCGACCGAGCCTTTTGGGCCGATAACAACGGTTCCCCCGGGGCCCGTTGCAACACGACCGTATATGTCGGCGTTGCCGATATCGATTATCCCGATTATACCCGCCGTTGATGCCACATCTCCGTTATCCTTGGACTTTGCAGGATCATATCGCCCGCCCGCACTGAAATTCGGGTCTGTGGAATCATAACTATCGGTTCTCAGGTTATTCCCGTTCATGTCTATGATATTCATGGCGAGAAGCGTCTTCACAAAAAGGCCGACAGGCTCTGTGGTGACGTAAATGGTGCGTTTGATATTATTCGTACTCAACGGCAACGGCATATACCCTGAGGACCTGATCGCAGGCTTCAAATAATTCGTCATGACTATCGTCACCGCGTAACGCCCCGAGTTTATCGAACGCCCGTTCGTATAGTTATTGTTTACGCGCGTCCATCCATCGGCATCCAGATTATTCGTGCCGCTATGATTCAAATGCGCCAGCGCCTCTTCCAACCCGGCCTCGGCGTTCGCAAGCGCAAGCTTCCAGGCGCTCGACCTGTAATTGTTCTTCTGTTGCGTCTGGATCAATGATAGATAGCCAAACAATGATATACCGAGCACTCCCGTTATTATCAATGCCGTCACCAAAACATTACCGGCAGCTACATTCCTATTACGTAATACCTTCATTACCTATCTTAATTGAGCATAACCCTATTTCCCCACCCTCTCCCCTTAAGCATAAATCACACCTGAGCACGGATTTTCTTCTTCTTGGACGTGAAATCGCCTCTCAAGAAACAATACTATACCAGACAGTTCAAATTCAAATATCAGATTATACCTCGCATTGTCCTGAATGACAGGTACTTATACAGATAATTACTTTGAATTCGCCTATTTTGAGCTCAACGTATGATCGGCAAAAAGTCTATTGTTGAATACAGTTATACCTCGCGATTCTCGGTTTTAAGAATTTACCGCCCTTCATCCTTATAAAAATGCACAATATTAAGACATCGATCCCACTTATCGTCTCATTATTGGATAGAATGATTGTGTGCCGCCTATAGGATTTTAATTCATCCGAGAATTTTGATGAAATCAAGTCAGCGCAGCAATCTGGAAAAATCGTTGCACACGGTAACCGAGTGAAGCCGGGCATTCGAAGTCGCTGTCTTCGGAGCGCGGCTGTGCCGGAAGGCCAGCCGCAGCAGTTTAAAAGGCGCTTTCGCAATATAATCGGTTGAAACTCCGGCATTCGCAGCCGCTATTTTCGGACACAGTCGCGCTCCGCCGGCTGTGCAAAAATGCCGTTGCTTCCTGGTAATCGGATGATGGCGTAGCGCTTGATGCCGCTGCGGCTGATCCTTCGGACACAGCCGCGCTCCGTGCCTCCCCCGTTCACGTTCGCGTACGCGTTTTTCATATAGTATCATCGACTGCGAATAATCGGAATCGTGAACGGGAACGTGAACGGGAACGAAGACGAAATCGATACTTCTTCGCGTCCTTCGCGTGAGATTTAATTTATATTTACAAATATTATCTTTGCATTATTAGCACTTGACGATGTAGTATCATCGCAAGATTGCTATGAACAAACAAACAGATTACGACGGGGCTTGGAAGGAGGCGCTGGAGCTATACCTGCAACCGCTCCTGGAGTTCTGCTTCCCGGAGGTTGCCGACAATATCAACTGGCACGAGCCGATCGAGTTTTTGGATAAGGAACTCCAAGAGGTGACCAGGAACTCAAAACTGGGTAAGCAGCGAGTGGATAAATTGGTAAGGGTAATCCGTAAGGACGGCCGGAAGGAATGTATATTAATCCACGTGGAGGTACAGAGTTGGGTGGTAAAGGACTTACCCCTTCGGATGTACCGGTACCATCACCGAATAGCCGACCGGTATGATGAGTCTGTGGAGAAGTTGAATTCCGGAGGGAATTGGTGGAGTATGAACAGGAGAAGACTATGCCATACGTAACGAGTATTGAAAGGTTAGGCCGTAAAGAAGGCCTACAGGAAGGCCTGCAGAAAGGCAGGCTAGAAGCACTGCGGGCCTATATAGTGGAAGTATTAGAGGCACGGTTTGGCGATGCACCAGGCGAGCTGAAGGCGAAGGTGGATGCCATCGCCGATGAGCAGGAACTGCGGCGCCTACACCGCAAGGCGGTGTTGGTGCCGTCAATCGAGGAGTTCGAGCGGGAGATTTAAACCGACTGCCGTGGTTAAACCAATAACGGAATCGCGAACGAGAACGTGTACGCAAACGACATCCGATCTCAAACCACTCAACAGCTCAACAGCTTAAAAACAGGAACAGTTTATTATGATAATTGTCGCCTTTTATGTTTTTTAAGCAATTTACCACTATGCATGGCCTTTCTTCCGGAGTCCGTTGATCTTATGCATTAGCCTATCCACATCCTCCGGTCTTGTATCACTTAGGCTATCGGCCGCCTCGAGGAGGCGCACGACACTTTCCAAGTCCTCTTGAACCTCCTTCAGTTCGGCGGTAATTCGATTAAGCTCCTCAACGGCCTGTTCTATCCGGCGCACTTGATCCGCATCTGATGCCGAGGTCCTTTGAGGAGACTTGGCCTGTTTCTTCCCGGGACGCCGGCCTCCTTGAGATGTGCGTTTACGCGTCGATTTGCGCCTCGATCCCGAAGCTGACATCGCTTCACCTGAACCCTGTATTCTTTCCTTTTCTGATTCCGACATGATAAACCTTCAGTATTCTACATCAGTCCTGGCACTATAAGAGCAGATATTCAGCAAATACTCAACAAACTCTTGATGCGGCGCGTACGTTTTCCTCTCTCGCACAATATTCTCGAATGAAGAACCGCCGCGCAATAGCTGCCTCCCGTTGCTATTCTCCGGCCGGTGTATTCGCCTTCTTTGCTTTCTGCTCCCTCTCGTCGCCGGCATCGTTCGTCTTGGGCCAAACCTGTGCTGCGTTATTTATACAAGCATACCAGCTTTCAGCAAGCCGATTTTATTCGTCGCGCACAGGAATACACTGAATAATTCGGATTCATCTTGAAAATCCGGACGTCTCAAATAGAATTAACTAAAATGATATTGGGAACAATCGATTCGCAATTAATCCAATACATACCGGTTCTGCTCCTTTTGATAGCCGCAACCGGGATAGTGGCGGGTATGCTTGTTTTTTCAGTGATCCTAGGTAAGTCCGGAAAGCGGGATCAGATAAAGGACACTCCGTACGAGTGCGGAATGATCCCTGAAACCAGTGAGATTCCAAGGTTTTCCGTGAAATTTTACCTCGTGGCGCTCCTTTTTATTCTGTTTGATATTGAAGTGATATTCCTCTTTCCCTGGGCCGTCGTGTACAGGGATAAACTGGATGCGGGCGCAGGGATGATCCTGGGAAGCATGACCACTTTCCTGGTTTTGCTCTTTATTGGCTATATCTACGCCCTGAAGAAAGGAGCATTGCGCTGGTATAAATGATCGGCCCATGATCGGAGGGGCGTATTAATGCCCCCCTCGTTATCGACGAAAAAGTTCCGAATCTGCAAAATTTCTTAATCTGTAAACATAATGAGCGTATCAATTAAATTCGGCACCTCAGGCTGGCGCGGGCTTATTGCCCGTGATTTCACGTTTGACAGAGCACAACTCGTAACTCAAGCGATTGCGGATCATCTTTCGAATAATTTGAAAGATAAAAACTCCGATATCCACGGACGCAAACCAATTGTCATCGTCGGTCACGACACACGTTTTCTGGGGCGCGACCTGGCCCTTGCCGCCTGCGCCGTGCTCCAATCAAACCAAATCCAACCCCTCCTCTGCAACAGGGACACACCCACGCCGGTTATCTCGCATGCGATTAGAACCAGAAAAGCCATCGGCGGCATTAATTTCACCGCAAGCCATAACCCCGCCGAGTACCAAGGCATAAAGTTCTCCACCAGCAATGGCGCGCCGGCGCCCGAATCGGTCACACACGATATCGAGGCGCGAATTAATACACTCCTGCAAAAGGGATGGACTTTCGATAACAACGTCCATAATTCAATCAAATTCAAAGAATTTGACCCCCAACCGGCCTACTTCAAACAGATACGGAAGCTGATTAACTTCGATGTCATAAGCAAGGCCGGCCTTAGAACAGCCCTGGAATTTATGTACGGCACAGGCCATGGTTATCTCGATACACTCCTCGAGGAAGCCGGCGCAAAGGTTATCAAATTCCATGATTACATAAATCCGCTGTTCGGCGGACGCCATCCGGAGCCGGACGCCGGGGGCATGTGCCAAGTTATCGAAAGCATCCTTAAACGCAAAGCCAGTCTAGGTCTCGGCTTGGACGGAGACGCCGACAGATTCGGGATAGTCGATAAGACCGGCACCTGGCTGTCGCCGAACCAAATACTGCCGCTCGCCCTCTATCACTTGAAAAAAAACAGGGGCTGGTCCGGTTCCGTTGTTAGAACAATCCCCACAAGCCATATGGTCAACGCCGTCGCCGATTGGCTGAACGTAGAAATCCGCGAAACTCCCGTCGGCTTCAAACATATCGGCGCTATCATGGAATCCGAACCCGTCATCGTCGGCGGCGAGGAGTCCGGCGGACTCAGCGTCAAAGGGCATATCCCCGAAAAAGACGGTATCCTCGCCTGCCTCCTCATGGCGGAACTCGTCGCCACAGAGAAGAAGTCTCTCGGCAAGATCCTCGAGAAAATAGAAAAACAGGTAGGTTCGTTCTTTACGGATAGGATTAACTTACGCCTTAGTCCCGATAAAAAAGCGTCTTTCCTCGAAGAACTCGCCGAAGGCCCCGGCAAAATCGCGGGTTCCAAGGTTGAGGACATCATAACTAAAGACGGTTTCAAATTTATCCTCTCCGGCGGACAATGGGTAGCCTTCCGCGCCAGCGGCACCGAACCACTTATCCGCTGTTACATCGAGGCAAAATCAAAGATGCAGCTCGGCAAACTCAAATCAGCCTGTCGCAAACTGGTTGCGTCCTGACATGAAAACCTTACCCCAGCTCAACCGCCAAGAAACGGATCGTTCGGGCAACATTAACAAATTCCCCGGCGACAAGCCAGACCGGCGCCATGCATATCATATCCTCACGGCAATCATTACATGCCTGATATCGGCGTGCATCGGCGTCGGATGCGGAGGTCAGGCACGGCAAACGCCGCCGCCCACACGAAGCAGCAACGAATTCCACATCAACAAAGCTCAACCGCATTTACCTACAAAAAATCTCTACGTCGGAACAAACACCGTAACGGCCGAGATCGCTCAAAGGCCGATCCAAATAAGCACCGGCCTTATGTTCAGAAAACAGCTCGAAGAAAATCACGGCATGCTATTCGTCTTCGCGCAACCACACCGGGCCTCGTTCTACATGAAAAATACCTCCATCCCGCTAACCTGCGCATACATCGATTCCGAGGGCGTTATACTCGAAATCCATGATATGCAACCGTTCAATGAAGAACCGATTACAGCCGAACACGACAACATCCAATTCGTCCTGGAAATGTCTCAAAACTGGTTCGCAAACCACGGCGTCACTACCGGCGCCGTCATCACCGCGGACTCCGGATCACTCTCCGACGTATTTATCCCCACGCGTTAACGACAATGTCAGAACCTTTTAACCGATTATATCGACGTCAATCTCAAACCATCCGAACATGAAAATCGCTCTAGCACAAATCAACACAACCATCGGCGATATACAGGGGAACAAGAACAAGATCATCGAGAACTATTACCGCGGCCTCGAGAATAACGCCGACGTAGTCGTTTTCCCGGAGCTCGCCCTCACTGGTTACCCGCCGCGTGACCTCCTCCTCAAGACCGGATTCATCGAGCAAAACCTGGCGGCGCTCAACGAAATAGCTCAAGTAACAACAAAGTGCGCAATCATAATCGGCTTCGCCGACAGAAGCCGAACGCGTCCCGGCCGCGACGCCGCTAATTCGGTCGCCTTACTCCAAAACGGGAGCATTCGCGAAATCAGGAACAAATCACTCCTGCCCAGCTACGATGTATTCGATGAAGACCGTTACTTCGAACCCGCCGACCAAAACTCGCCGTGCGTTCTCGATAACGAAACGATCGGCCTGACTATCTGTGAGGATGTCTGGAACGACGAAGACTTCTGGCCGGAGCGCCGATACCACTTTAACCCGGTTACCGCCCTGTCAAACGCGGGCGCTCGAATCCTGTTCAATATCTCGGCCTCACCGTGGCACCTCGGGAAAAACCGCGTGCGCCACTCGATGTTGTCCGATCTAGCCGCCAAAACCGGTATGCCCATCGCCTATTGCAACCTCGTCGGCGGCAACGACGAGCTGATATTCGACGGTTCAAGCCTCGTCCTCGACGCCAATGGCGAAGTCATCGCCCAAGCCGCATCCTTCGAAGAAGACTTCGTCGTCGTGGATACCGCCACCGCTCAGCCGATACAAAAAACGCATTCAGCCGATGAAGAAAAATTATATAAGGCCCTGACCCTCGGTACCTCCGATTACTTGTCCAAGTGCGGATTCAAATCGGCGCTGCTCGGCCTCAGCGGCGGCATTGATTCGGCATTGGTCGCCACCCTGGCCGTCGGCGCATTGGGCCCCGAAAACGTCCACGGCGTATCGCTGCCCTCGGAGTTCTCATCGAGCGGCAGCCTTACAGACGCACGCGCGCTAGCCGAAAACCTCGGCATCCGTTACGACGTACTACCCATTAAAGCGGCCTTTAAGACGATTACCAACGAGCTTCATCCGCTCTTCAAAGGTCTCCCCGAAAATATTGCCGAAGAAAATATACAGGCCCGCCTCCGCGGACTCCTCCTGATGGCCTTATCCAATAAATTCGGATGCCTGCTCCTCGCCACCGGAAACAAAAGCGAGCTCGCCGTCGGTTATTGTACTCTATACGGCGACATGTGCGGCGGGCTCTCCGTGATAAGCGATTTGCCCAAGACCACCGTATACAAGCTCGCTCGATGGATTAACCGCAACGGCGAAATTATCCCCAACCGGACAATCGAGAAACCGCCCTCAGCCGAGCTTAAACCGGGACAGACAGACCAAGACTCGCTCCCGCCGTACTCCACTTTGGACACCATCCTCGACGACTACATAGTCAATGGCAAGGCGCCGGGGCAAATAGCCGCCCGCGGTATCGACGAGGCAATCGTCCGCCACATTATCCACCTGGTTAACCGTTCCGAATACAAGCGCCGTCAAGCCGCACCCGGACTAAAGGTCACGAGTAAGGCCTTCGGCATCGGCCGCAGAATCCCCATCGCACAGCGCGGTCAATGACCACCGGCGAACCTCTTGAACTCGCCGCCGAACAGCGCCGTCACATCACGCTTGATCTCCTCGTCGGACACTTCCCATCCGGCGCGCGCCAGGTCTATATACTTGTCCGCCAACACCTTGGCGATCAGAGACCTCGAGTGATCCCACTTGTAAATTATCTGGTCAATAACCCGCGCATCCGAATGCTGCGCCGTAAAACTCGTCCCCAACAGTTCGAGGCGCATCCGCGTTATCTCCTCGATCAAATGCGGCACATTCGTAAACCACCAGCATCCGAAAATATGGAGATTCCTGAACTTCCTTCCGACGACACAGAGCGTATGTTGAACCTCACGCGAAAGCGCGGTAACCATGAACTTCACCTCGGGATACGCCCCGCACAGGTTCTCAACCGCCTCGAGCTTACTCCAGCCCACGCCGTCACCGGCCAGCTTCAATTCCTTGTTCACTCCCCGCTTGACACCGATCATCAGCGCAAACGGAATCCCGTGCTCGGCGCAAAACGGTGCGACAACGGCATCGATCAGCTTCGAACACGCAGTGGATGAAGGATACTCGAAGTCCGGTGGCAACGAGACCATCACGTATTCGGCGCGCATCTTGTCCTTCCAATGCCCCAGGAATCGGCGCACCTCACCGGCGGTCTTGTCGTTTATCTCCGGTTCGACATCATAACCGTTCTCCTTCAACCATTCGCATGTCTTCGGCCATGACACCAACAGAGGGTCTATCCGTAACGCCGCCACGAACCTTCCATCACCATCAAATCCCGAATCCCACACCTGACGCTCGGCATCGTCAAAAGGCGAGTTAGTCATACAAAGCGAGTCCACGCCCGCCAGTTCCATGCACCGTGATACATATTCGTCCGTATCCTGCTCTGCGAACCATTTCCTCAACAAATTCAAATCCTTCTGCCGCGGCTCCAATCCCAGTCTGTTCAACGATGTTATCACCCCCCTGCACGCCTCCGAAACCGGAGAACGCTTCACGAATAATTCGTCCCACACAAGCTCCGCCTGTTCGGCCTTGCTCATGGCATGGAACTTATCATACGGCAACTTGAAATACCGGAATGCCTCCGCCAAGAGATAGTGGTATACCAATAACTCGTCGATACCCCATAGAAGGAGCTTCCCAAAGGCCGGCGCATAAAGATGCGTATGAATATCCAATACCCGCGCCTCTGACACTATCTTATCAACCCTCTTTGCGATCATTGCTTCATTTGCCTCTTTATTCATGCACCCAATTAAAAAGTAAATTCCGATATACGCAAGGTCTCATTGCGCCCCGGCGATCGCCCGTCCTTCTCAGCAAATGTAATTCGCGAATCTACTAACTCACATTTACACAAGCGCAAAACACCACGATTTGACTTTAACGCAGAACTGAAAATCGACAGAATACCCGCTGCATAACGGCCGCCGCCGATTTGGAAATGAAACACGACAACAGCACAACAAACGGAACCTCAATCCCTGTTCGTTCACTCGTCGAATTCGTCCTCAAGACCGGCGACCTCCGTACAAGCGGCGATTTCTCCTCACCGACCCGCGCAATCGACGGGATCAAAGGCCATCGCTTCATCCAGAATTCGCGCCCCGGTAGTTACCAAAAAGAACTTACGGTCGCCGCAAATGTCCAATGCCACGATACCGGAATACTCATCCAAGGTAGAATCGACGGGCTCATACCGGACGCCGAATGCCCGTTGATCGAAGAAATCAAGACCGTCTCCGGCGTATGGAACGATGAACCCGATCCATTACACTGGGCGCAGTTGAAGATATACGCGCACATGTACTTGATAGACAACCCGGCAGACCGCGCACGGCTGCGCCTTGTATATCTCGAGCTCGAGACCGGGATGGCCTATGAATACCACCAAACTCACGAGAGCACTGAATTGGCGGCCTTTTTTAATGATGTCACCAACCGGTACGCGCAATGGTTGAAAAGGCGCAATGACTGGATAATACAACGAAACGCTTCTACCTTCACATTGGCCTTTCCTTTTCCCAAGTATCGTAAAGGACAGCGCGAGCTGTCGGTCGCCGTCTATAAGACGATCCGGGCCGGACAGCGCTTGTTCGCTGAGGCGCCCACGGGCATCGGTAAGACGGTTTCCGTAATTTTTCCCGCCGTCAAGGCACTCGGAAAGGGGTTGACCGATCGCATTTTTTATCTCACATCAAAAAACACCGGTAAAGCCGCCGCGGAACAGACGCTCGATAACCTCAGAAGTTCCGGGCTGAAATTGAAGTCTCTCACTCTAACCGCCAAAGAGAATATCTGCCCACGTAACGCTGCGCCGTGCGACGCGTCCACATGCCCGTTTGCCGCCGGTTACTATGATCGGCTCAAGCCGGCGCTGGAAAAGGCGCTTGAACGCGACCGATTCATTAAACCCGACATCGAAACCGCCGCCCTTGAATTCAGCCTGTGTCCCTTCGAGTTCTCACTCGACCTTTCGAACTGGGTCGATATGATCATCTGCGACTATAACTACGCATTCGATCCTCAAGCAAGATTGCGCCGGCACTTCGAGGAAGCCAAAACCGATTATACACTGCTCATAGACGAAGCGCATAATCTGCCGGATCGCGCCCGCGACATGTTTTCCGCGGAGCTTACGCGCGCGGAATTGCGCTCGCTGAAAAGGACGGTTTCAAAGGAACTGCCGCACTGTGTTAAAGCCCTGTCGGCCGTCGACAGACTGTTCGCCACGCTCAGAAAAGCCGCCGACTGTGAACCAGCGCGCGTGTGGACATCTGAGACACCACCTGAAAAACTGCTGCCGGTGTTAAGCCGTTTTACAAACACAGCCGAAGCATGGCTTGCTCAGAATCACCAAACAGAGTTCAGAAACGAGCTCCTTAACCTATATTTCAAAACGGTCTCGATGATCCGTGTACTCGGTAGCTTCAATTCCTCGTATGTCACTATTGTTGAAAGCGAACCAAACGGCGGCCGGTTTCGTCTCTTCTGTCGCGATCCTTCGAGCTCGCTTGAAGCCGTCTTGAAGAAAGCGCGCTCCGCTGTCTTCTTCTCAGCCACACTATCGCCGCCGCATTACTTTAAACAAATCCTCGGCGCCGATACATCGTACCCTGAGCTACGCCTACCTTCGCCTTTCCCACACGATAACTTAACAGTCCTTATCGAACAGCGAATCTCAACAAACTTCACATCACGCGAAAAAACCAGCGACTCGGTCACGCGGCTTATCTGCGACACAATTACCGCGCGCCGTGGTAATTATATAGCCTTCTTCCCATCCTATAAGTATCTGGAACTTATCCTCGAAAAATTCCAGCGTGTTCGCGATTCACGGATCGAAGTAATTGCCCAGTCGCCCGGAATGACCGACGACGAACGCCTGGAGTTCCTTTCTAAATTCGATCACGAATACAACCGGACGCTCGTCGGCTTCGCGGTCATGGGCGGCATATTCGGCGAAGCGGTCGACCTCACAGGCGAACGCCTCATAGGCGCAATAATCGTCGGCGTCGGCCTCCCAAAAATATGCATCGAACGCAATTTGATCTCGGAATACTTCGAGAAGCATACCGGCCACGGCTTCGACTACGCGTACACGTTTCCCGGCATAAATCGTGTGCTCCAGGCCTGCGGACGCGTTATCAGGTCCGAAAAAGATCGCGGCATCATCGTTCTCATCGATAACCGTTTCCGGCAATCACGCTACCTTCGCCTCCTCCCACCGTGGTGGCGGCCCGAGTTCCTCTCCAAATCACATCCAATCAAGGAAACGGCAATCGCTTTTTGGGAGAGTAATAAACATTCGAAACCGTAATTTCTGCATCCATGAATTCGCCCCGCTACCTCCTTGAAATCACGCCCTTTTACCTGTATTAATATAATTATTATGCTTTCGTCATTAAAAAATAAATGGGTACTGATCACCGGCGCATCAAGCGGAATCGGCGCCGCCGCCGCGGAACAGTTCGGCGCCGCCGGCGCTAACGTCATCCTAGGCGCCAGAAGGATGGATAAATTGGCAAACACCGCCGCAGCCGCCGAAAAAGCCGGCGCCGCTTCCACTCACCATCACGAGCTGGACGTCACTTCAACCCAAAGTGTCGAGGCATTCATATCCTGGGTTCGCACCCTCACACAACACGTCGATGTCCTCATCAACAATGCCGGCGGCGCTCACGGCCTTGATACGGTTGCCGAAGGCAAAGACGCCGACTGGGAAGCAATGATCCAATCAAACATCCTCGGTCTCCTCAGAATGACCCGCGCTACTCTCCCGCTGCTGCCACAACATACCGGCATAATCCTCAACATCGGTTCGATAGCAGGCCGCCAGGCTTACGAAGGCGGCGCCGTTTACTGCGGCGCCAAGGCCGCCGAACGCCATATAACCAAAGCGCTCCGGCTCGAACTCTGCGAAACCGGCGTCAGAGTCGGTACCGTAGACCCCGGCATGACGGAAACCGAATTCTCACTGGTGCGCTTCAAGGGCGATACCGAACGCGCAAACGAAGTATACGAGGAAATCAAGCCGCTGACCGCCGACGATGTAGCCGAGGCCATGGTCTGGGCAGCAAGCAGACCGCCGCACGTTTGTATCGACGAAATACTCATCATGCCCACCGCACAAGCGGCCATTCATAAGAAAAACACCGCGTCCCGGAACAACGTATGAACGCTTGAGTCCCACACCTAGAGATATTCAACCGGGATTCTCTGAAAATCCAGTCGGTAGGCCTTATTCGCTTTTCGCCGGCTCCCGGTTTTCTTTCATGTCCACCCTGCCGGGCTTCGCCTTGTTTACACCTATGGCCATCATAAGAAATCCAATCCCGAAGATCATTACGCTTATAAAATAGAAAATCGTTAGTCCAATCGATATCTTACCGAAAACATGTGTACCCAAGACACCGGCACTCATGGCAGCCACGCACGCCACTGAAATGAATGATGCAAGAAGCCAGAACACATTCCCGCAGAGCATCAGGATCGCATCGACACTCTTCGTCTTGATCAGATATAAGACGCATCCAACTGTTATCAACAGAATTGGCAGAATTTGAAACAGTTGCGGTAAAATATTAAGGAACCAACCAGATTTTGTACTCATATCGCATTCTTAAATAAAAGGATTATCTACATCTCTCGCGTGTATTCAACAGCATTTCAACCGTTAGACTCCATAAAACTATTCATACCATTAGGCTTGCTGGATTGAATTACCACTCCGGTTCAACTTGCTTTCGGTTGTTTATGCTCACCGATGATGTTACGGAACCAAGAAAGGCCGTCAAGTATTTCCACTCAGTCTCTTGTTTAATTTAATGTGATTTGGTTGTAAGCGGATTTTCATACCAAATCACGCCCAGGCCGGCTCCCCCTTCACGCTCCTCGCAGGTCAACACGTCCAAATCAATATCACCATCCAAATCAAAGAGCTCTATTCTGTCGAATTTAATACCTTTGATCCCACTGATTTCATGGGGACGCCATTTTCCGCCGGACTCGTTTTCAAGCCATTTTACACCTGACTTGCCGGCAGCTTCAGCGCCGGTAATGACAATATCCGGAAGCCCGTCTTTATTAATATCACCCACTGCCACCGCCTTTCCGTAGCCCATGTTCCCGGGAAAAGGGATATTATGTCGTCGCCATCGTGCTCCCTCGCGGCTGATGCGTTCAAACCAAAACAAATGCCGCCGCCGTGCTGTGACTACGACATCGTCAAGGCCGTCTGCGTTCATGTCGGCAACATCGATAAACATTACCTCAAGATCGCGGCCGCCTATGAAATGGTTTTGCCATTGGGTTCTCCGATTTCCGTTTTCGCCGGGATTCTCAAGCCAGCGAACACCGCGGAGTTGACCCCGACGGTCGGAGAGGATTATGTCGTTATCCCCGTCTGCATCTATGTCCGAACCTATCAATGACATAATCCAGCCCGCCTGACTTATGGGATACCGATGCCATTGGTCGAGGTTTTCCGGTTTGCCAGGGGCCATTATCCAATCCACCGATGCGTTTTCACCTTTTGAGCCGATGACAAGGTCCGGACCATTCCGGTTGTCAACCTGTAATGGTATTGCAAACATCCATTGCGCCTGCCCCATGGTATCTGGCAACGGTTCCGTTTCCCATTCCTGTGGATTCAGATACATATCAAAATCCTCAGGCGCCAAATGAACAAACATACAACGCGTATTGCCCTCACAACTGCTTACTACATCGACAGCGCCGTCGGCGTTCAGATCGCAAAAAACGGCGTCTTCAACCGAGGGCGTTTTACCAACTGTAACCGCCGGCCACTTGGTTCCCGCATCCGAATAACCCGGATGTATGTAAACCCGTGTCACTCCGCCCTCTTCCCATCCGGTTGTAATGTCCAATAAACCGTCGCCGTTGACATCACGGACCTTCACACCATCGGCACCCCTTGAGGAATCATCGATTGTATGACGCACCCACGGTGTTTCCACCGCATTGGCTGAGGCTGAATCGCCAAGGCCATGACCCATGCAGAGACAGAAACACAAAAACACCTTATATAATTTCTCTAAATAACTCATTTTTTAACAATAACTGTATCTTCGCCGCTTGCAATGCCAATAATATCGACCACACCCGACACCGTCCGGCTCGTGTACTGATTCAGCAAATTCGCGTTGTATGTTGACGTGCAAAGACTGCCGCCCTCAGCATCTCCGCCTCTTTTGATCTGCTCGCGATTACCTATATCGTCATGTGTATACTCAAACTTCTGACCAGCCACCGGCGTCCCATCCGTCCAGTACTTCTTGCTCGATACCAACTGCCCCAGGTCGTCGTATTCGTATTCCCAGTATTGTCCGTTTGCCAGGGTCATTTTTGTCCTCTGATTTGCAGAATTGATCCCCGATCCTTTCTCGTTTTTTAGAACCTGCATAACAAACCAGGACTGCTGGCATTCAATCGGCAGCGAAACTCTTGTATTAACGAATGCCGTTCGTGGATGCTGTTATGCTCATTATCCATTTTCCGAGTCTTGGCACTCGAATACGATCCGGAATACCAATAGAAACAAACTCTCCAGGTTTCATTTCATGCAATAGGTCTGGTGAGAGATATACATCTTCCGGCTCATATTTATGAACTGTCCCTCGGACTTTAATTACCTGATTATTCTCTGAAAAGATACGGATTTCACTCTCGTATATTGCGCCGCTGTGGCCGCTTACTGGTCTAAGGTCAGACTGCTGAAGCGAGTTATGTACTCGACTTAATACTTCAACATTTGTGATAATTATTTCTCTCTTATCCGAACCACTATCTTGTCGAATTACCATTTTTCTCAAGGTAGGTAGATTTTGCATTGTGTGTAGGAATGTCTTTTGTGCCACAGTTGGCGTTCTACTTTGCCAAATCGCCAACACAAATAGTCCTGCCAAAACAATGGCATAAACGATATAACGCATTTTCATGGTGACACTCGTTACTTTACACAACCACACGGAACACGCTTCTCATAAAAGAGCGTGTATCGACACCAAGTCGCTTTAACCATTAAGCCGGGCTTCGGAAGCCCCATACCAGCTCCAAAACCAAACTCATTTACGCCCGAATAATCTCCTGGAGGCGGAAGCAGCCAGTCTTGAGTTCCAGGAAAATCTTGGTAACCTACGTCACCACCAATGCCGACGGGGCCAAGACTGACACCTCCCTCGAAGACCCACCCTTCATAATTTTGCCCGCGGCAATCCTTTCCTGACATGCCGCTGACAATTTTTCCTCCCCCTGAACTAAACCCGACGGCTGCACCAAAACATATTTTCCGATACCAAAATATTCGCTTGTTATAGTTTTCGTCGCAGCAGAATACCCGTGTAAATCCTGAACCAATAATAAAGTGCTGCTCCTCTTCAACATAACTCGTCGAATAGTTAGAAGTAGTTGGAGTGTATAGATAGCCGTCTGGATAATACGGCAAACCGGGGCTATACGGACTTGATGGTCCAACTGGGCCATTAGGACCAGAAATAGGATTACCATAAGCCAATCCCAGCGTATCAATCCAGTTTAGTGGGTCATTTCCGACGTAGTTGTAGAGATTCATCCCACCCCTCTCCCCAATAGGATCCCGTTTGATCCACCGACCCATCGCTGGCCAATAATACCGATACCCGTAATAAACCAGGCCGGTTTCGGTGTCGTGATACTTGGTGGAGAAGCGGATGGGGTTGTCGGACATCGGGCCGGTGGCGCGGATCAACTCGCCGAACGGACCGTACTCGTACTCGGCCGAGACCGTACCGTCATCCGCATCGACCAGCGCCATGACGTTGCCATTCCCGTCGTATGCAACGAAGTGAAAGCCCTGGTTTGCGTCGTTCACACCGAGTAAGCCGCCTACGCCTCCAGCGCCTTGTAACGTCCCACTCATATCCAGCCCCCACATGTATGACCGGACAACATCGTTACTACCGTTCAATTCCGCCAGTAGGTTCCATGAACCTGCTTGACCTCCGGACAGGTCGTAGACAAATTTGTTTGTGTATTCGGAGTCCCAATATCTAGGATAACCTGAAGACATCTCTTTTTGTATCCTCCTACCCATCCAATCGTACTTGAATTCGATCTTTCTATTCGATTTCTCCATTTCAACCAGTCTGTTCTCCCCGTCCCACGTATATGACCATGTTCCGTCGTCTGTTAAATTCTCGTCGGCGTCGAAGACCAGATTCGTCGCCAGCCTTCCCGTGACTACGTTCGTATATTGATTTAACAAGTTCGCGTATATTGATTATATTTTTGGGGCGCCACCACCGCTAGGACTAGTATTTAATTTAATATATTTATCTATATTTATTGTATTTGTTGGCACATTATTTGATACACACCATATGAGCCACGATTCTTTATTAGTTGAAATATACGTGTAACACTTTGGGTATCGTTTACTTTTATCCAAAACAAACCAAAATTCATTTGTGTTTACCAGTCCGTAGGGCATTTTATAATAACCATTTATGTATTTCCAATAAGCGCATCCAATAACATATTGACTGCTTATCAATAATCTCTGTACATCCGGAATTGCTACATCAGATACATTATTATGTGATATTTCAATCGCGTAATTATCATTCGTTCCTTCAGGCCAACTTACAAGTCGATATTCTTCCTTTGATACATCACCACAACCCATCAAAACGCACATAAACATGATTTCAAAACCAAGTTTTATAGCCTTTGAATATGAACAACTCAATAACTTCGAAGTTGAATTTCTATTTTGCATCTTCCTTTTGATGTGTTTTGGCAATCCTTTTTGGCTTTGGTCAATTGTTTGTTATCTATAACACATTTAGAATCAGCCCACATCCAGTTACCTTCCATATCCTTCCTTTGACGACCTGTTCTCTGATTAATTTTCATTCTTGAAACTATCCTTCCATACACCCATTCCTTATTTCCACTCCACTTAGGATTGAAACTTCCGAATTTACAACAGCATTTTATCGCACATTTGTATTTCATTCTACATGCTACATTTGGGGCTTCATTGCCAGCCATAGGAAGCCATCGTGCGCCTATTGGAAAAGGACCAATTTCACCACTTCTCACTTTACCCCCCTTCCCGGTTGCCGCTACAATGATTTTTATCGATATCGATTTTGCTACTTGAGCATCTGTACTGTTTAATAATGCCTTTGCATTACCGCATGGCTGTGCCGAATAATAAATCGTTAAATTGCCACTCGGAGTATTATTCTCTAAAAATCCAAGTCGGTCAATTCGACCTATAGAATTATTTCGAAGCATACAATTCAAATTCATTCCACCCCTCTCCCCAATCGGATCCCTATTCAACCACCGACCTATCGCTGGCCAATAATACCTATACCCGTAATAAACCAGGCCGGTTTCGGTGTCGTGGTACTTGGTGGAGAAGCGGATGGGGTTGTCGGACATCGGGCCGGTGACGCGGATCAGCTCGCCGAACGGACCGTACTCGTACTCGGCCGAGTCCGTACCGTCATCCGCATCTACCAGCGCCATTACATTGCCATTCCCGTCATAGGCAACGAAGTGAAAGCCCTGGTCTGCATCATCCACACCGAGTAAGCCGCCTACGCCTCCTGCCTGCGCCGCGTCCCTGTCTGCCGTGCCGGCACAGGCGGGCGACGCGGCAGGCAGGCCTGCACCGTTCAGTGTCCCCGAAAGGTCTTTGCCCCACATATACGATCGGACAACATCATTATTGCCGTCCAATTCGG
>JAIPKD010000073.1 GCA_021733835.1 Verrucomicrobiota bacterium | reverse complement strand
CGGCAAGCACTTCCTCCTCTCCCGCATGCGTGCTGCCGCCGACTAGGACAACCGCGCGTTCGTCCACGCCGAGACTGCGAAGCATCATCGGCGCATCAATATGTCGTTTCTCGCCCAGCGGCACGGCGTCGAACTTCATATTACCCACTACATGCACCTTATCAGGACGGCACCCGAGGAGCCTCATCTTCTCCGCGTCGGCCTCGTCTTGGACCCCTACACCCGCCAGAGACGCGAATATCCGCCTGAACACCACGCCGAACCTCTTATATCCATTGAACGAACGCTCAGACAACCGCGCGTTCACCAGGAACACGGGGGTTCCTCTATCCCTGGCATGCCAGAGAAAATTCGGCCAAATCTCCGCCTCGACTAAAACCACCGCGCTCGGATGAATCACCCCGAACGCGCGGCGCACGCAGCGCTTGAAATCGATGGGATAATAGATTTTCTCGATGTACGAAGGTAATTTATCATTGAGAATGCCCATGCCGGTCGTGGTCGTGGTGGAAATCACGATTTTCAAGTTCGGCACGTACGGTTCGATGGCGCTGATCAGTTGCGTGCAGATATTCACTTCACCCACGCTGACCGCGTGGAACCAGAGTACGCGGCGGTTGGTCAACGCGTGTTTCAACCGGGTATTATAACTTCCGAACCGCTGACCGAACCCCGCCTTCCAATCGCCCCTTCGCCATAGTTTCAAGAAGTAATACGGCGAACTGAGCCAGAAAAAAAACGTGAAACAAAGATTATATAATCGCCGAACCGCTTTGGATTTCCCCATTTCTGCAAGGCTCCGTCAGTCTGCATTGAACTCGCGAATCTTGATGTTCCTGAACAGGATTTCGTCCCCGTGATCCTGAAGCAGAATATGACCATCGAGCTTAAGTCCGAAACCTTCCACATTCCTAAACTTACTGTTCTCGACCGCCTCCATTAACTCGTCCGAACCGAGCCGGTATTCGAGTACCTTCTTACCGTTAAGCCAATGTTGAACTCGATCACCCTTAACAAGAATCCTGGACTTATTGACTTCCCCGGCCGGATTCGGTCGCGGAGAATCGGGCCGGAGGACATCGTAAAACGAGCTCGTGCTGTGTTCGCCCGCGTCACGGTCGGCCAACCTCTCGGCATCGTCCAATAACTGGTATTCATGCCCGACGGCGCCGCCGCGGCTTTCGTCGATAAAATACTTCAAACCGCTGTTGCCGTTCTCGCCGATTCGCCATTCCCAGCGAAGATCGAATTCGGAGAATTTCTCATCCGTAATGATATCACCGCCGCCGCCGTTATCAATATGCTTCAGCCATCCGTCTTCGATCACCCAGCCGCTGTCCGGAAAGGTTGTTTTTCCAAAACTGCGCCAGCCTTCGAACGATCCGCCATCGAATAAGAGTCGCCATCCGGCTTCCCGCTCTTCATCGGTCAATTGGTTGTCCGCGCCTTCACACCTCAAAGCGGCCCACTGATTTGAAGCCGCAATGAGGCATCCCGCCAGAATCATTTGTATTATCACAAGTTTCTTCATAAATAATCTCGTTAAAATAGACGTAAAAAAAAGGGGCTGCCTTCACCGGCTTTCCTTTGAAATTTAATGCAATCTCATATCCGCCATCATTCTTAGGAAATCCCATAAACCGGCCTTATTTATGTACATTCACAACGCGCCACAGGTCAAGAAAAAGCAATAAAGTCCTAGGGGAATCCTCAAAACCCCGCAGCGAACGCGCCAAAAAAACCGGTTTCCGTCAATATAGAGCTTGAGAACTGCGATGAAGTTCACACAATTCATTCGTGTTTAACTGGAAGAAATTCTTGTTCCCGGTGATTCCGTTGGTTCCGGTCGTTTACCTTACCGGTTGCGCGCCGCCGTCGGTGCCGAATACGAAGGTCACACCGATTACTGCCGCAGCGCCGATACCGCGATTCGAAAAAGAATCGATATCCACCATAAAACAGACAGAAACCGTAATCGATCCAATGATTCTAAAAGATAACTGGGAGGCGTTGAGTGATTGGTGCCGCCAAAATCACCTAAACACGCCATTGGAATATCCCACCGAAAACGGTATCCGTTCTGAACTCGATTACATCGATGGTAAATTGGTGCTGCACACGGACTCGACTCAAGCGCTATGGCGGGACACCGTGGTACAGCTTGCGTATCGCCCGCAAATGTTCGACGACAAAATCTTCGTCAATGGACTGGACCTGCATAAAACGCTCTCGCCGCTACTGAACAGCGCGACATACGCGAACCCGGTCGTCTCGAACATTGTCATCGATCCCGGCCACGGCGGACGGAATGAGGGCGCTATCGATAACTACCACAATCGCCCGGAGAAGGAATACACACTGGACTGGGCGCTCAAGTTAAAACCGCTCCTGGAAACCAACGGCTTCAACGTCGTTCTGACCAGAACCAATGATATCGATCTAACATTACACGAGCGTATCGAGATCGCGGACCGCGCCGATGCGGACATATTCATCAGCCTTCACTTCAATTCAGCCATGCCGAACACGAACGCCGCCGGCATCGAGACCTACTATCTGTCCCCCATGGGTATGCCCTCCTCGCTTACAAGGGGCTACGATGACAATATCGAATCCAAGTTTCCCAATAATAAACACGACGAAACCAACCTGATCCTCGCCGCGCACATTCAACGGGCTCTCGTGCACGCGACAGGGCTTACCGACCGCGGTGTGCGCCGCGCGCGGTTTATGACGGTACTTCGCAATCAATCCAGGCCCGCCGTACTGTTGGAAGGCGGTTTCTTATCGAACCCGGATGAGGCCGAACGCATCAATGATCCCGAATTCCGGACGCTGCTCGCAGCGGCGGTCGCGGACGCGATAACCGCGGCGACGCGTCCACCGGACGCAGACACAGAATCCATCTTGGCGCATGAGTAATCCACAACACATCCTGGTAACAGGCGGCGCAGGCTTTATAGGCTCACACCTCGTCGATCGCCTCCTGGCCGATGGACATTCCGTCACCGTCATCGACGACCTCTCATCAGGCCGGATCGAGAACTTGAACGGCGTCGAAAACGAACCACGTCTTGAAGTCGTTATCGACACGCTCTCGGATACGTTCAAACAAGGCCGACTCGAACATATAGCGGAAAAATCCGGATTCATCTTCCACCTCGCGGCGGCGGTCGGCGTTGAAATGGTAATAAAACGTCCCATCCATACCATCCGGACGAATATCAACGAAACCGAGGCGCTACTCAGCGCCGCGGCGCCGCACAAGACCCCCGTAATGCTCGCTTCTACCTCCGAAGTCTATGGTAAGAGCGGAAAACGCATGTTCTCCGAAGACGACGATCTGCTGATCGGTCCGCCGAACCTCGGCAGGTGGCGTTACGCATGTTCAAAGCTCATGGACGAGTTCCTCGCCCTCGCATTCGCAACCGAGCATCATGTACCGGTCGTAATCACACGCCTCTTCAATACCGTCGGGCCGCGTCAGACCGGACGCTACGGCATGGTGCTGCCGCGATTCATCGCCGCCGCGAAAGCCGGGCGTCCCCTGGGCGTGTATGGCGACGGACGGCAGACCCGCTGTTTCTGCTACGTACATGACGCCATTGAAGCCATGCTCCGGCTCAAGGCGAATCCGGCCGCATTCAACGAGGTCTTCAATGTTGGTTCCGACTCGGAAATATCAATATTACACCTTGCAAAAAGAGTCGTCTCACTACTAAACTCCGGATCGGCCATCGAAATGGTCGATTACGATAACGCTTATGCGCCGGGTTTCGAGGATATGCGCCGGAGAAAACCCGACCTGCAGAAGCTTTTGCGGATAACAGGATTCAAACCCGCAACATCGCTTGATTCAATAATCCTGGAGACCGCCGGTACACTGAAGCCCGAATAGCGGCCTAGGGTCGTTACCGACTACCATAAAAGGAGCTGATAATGATTCTGTTAATCGACATAGGCAATACGAATACGCATGTGGGACTGGCAACTAAGAAAGGCGTCAGCCGCCATGTCAGTTTCAACAGCCGTTCCTGGCTCGATCAGACAGCGGAAAACCGTATCCTCAAGTTCACGGGGAAGAGCAGAATCCACGGCGTCACCCTCTGCAGTGTCGTCCCGAAGATAACACAAACCGCGCGCGAACTCTCAAGGAGGCTATGGGAAATCGAGGCACTGGAATTGAATTATAAAACCGCGCGCGGCATCGAAATCGATTACCCGAATCCACACACTATCGGCGCCGACAGGCTTGCCAACGCCATCGCCGCAAAACACCATTTCGGCGCACCGGTAACCGTCGTAGACTTCGGCACGGCCGTCACCTTCGACGTCGTAAACCGTGATGGCCGATACATAGGCGGCATAATCACACCCGGCCTCTCGGCAATGACGGATTACCTCCACGAGAAAACGGCGCTCCTCCCCTGCATCCATCTAAGGGAAGTGAATTCCGTGATAGGCAAAAGCACGGTCGAAGCAATGCTCATCGGCGTCATACAAGGCTACGGCGGTATGATCCAATCGCTGCTGCACAACATCACAAAGGAGCTCGCCTGCCATGATATGCCGCTGGTCGCCACGGGCGGCTTCGCTCATATCATCACAAAACGCATTCCAGAGATAAGCGCCGTCGTCCCCACCCTTACGCTCGAAGGTATGAGACTCGCGTGGTTGAATATCAATTCCAAGTAATCCGCAATCCCGGAAAAACCTATCCATCTCCACTGCCATCGGAGCGCGGCTGTGTCCGCAAGGATCAGCCGCAGCGGCAACAGATGCGAGACCTTCATCCGAATACCGGAAACAACGCCTTTTTCAAACTGCTGCGGCTGGCTTTCAGAACAGCCGCGCTCCGCAGACGGTCGCGCTCCGAATTCGCTGAATCCGGCTAATATCCGAGAAGCATCGACGGATTCTCCTTGTCATCGCCGAGGTCATACCGGGGGAAGGCCTTCAGCGAAAAACTCACGCCCACGGTAAAATCCGTCGGACGCCGACGTTCGTTTCTCACCCTAAACGTCAATGCGCTGGTCCAGCTCTTTAAATCACGATATATACTGTATTGCTGCTCCTCGAGATTACCGTCGCGCGCCTCGTACTGGTGCGATATTCGAAACGCCCAGTTCTCGTTCATTTTATAATATAACCGGCTGGTAATAAGATTGTTCCCGTAATCGTCGCCGAACGCCAGATCATTATAGAGATACCTGTGTCCAATCCGGTAACTCCATACGTCGTTCGGTTGGAGGGTCAGATAATGATTGGCCTCGCGCCAGCGTGATTCGTCGATGTCGTATCGAGTCTCCGATGTCAGAACCAACCAGTCGCGCGGCTGGAAGTCTATGTCGGAGTAAACATCGGCGAATGTATCCTGATCCGCGCGCGGATTCAGGCGCCAATCGGTGTACAATGCCCAATGCACGATATCCATTACCCTGTTGTCGCGCTTGGTTTGTAGCCTGTTCCTGAGCCCCATGCGCAAGACGTTCCGGCTGTCGATCGAATCGATTGCATTGTAGTCCGGATACTCGATCGGTAACAACCTGAAACTCGGCACTTCCGAATCGAACTGCGGCAGTTCGCGCGGGGCCTTGCTCGGGTTCGGGACAAAGACGTAATTCAATGACGGCTGAATTATGTGCCGTAATCCGTCTACATCCCAAAACTCACTACTCGCGCCGCGCCAGAGTCGCGACGCCTTCATATTGACTTCGGCGCCGGTGTTGAAGACCCAGCGCTCAGCCTCGTCGGTGACGCCGCCCCGCCCGTGGGCTTCGCTGTAATAAGTGAAGCGCCCGCCCGCGCGTGGTATGAAATTGAGAAAACCGAAAAACGTCTTCGGCAAAGTTATCTGATGATACGTATCACCTCTGAACGCCTCATACGAAGGCCGCGCGTCATCGGCGTACTTGTACCTGAAGAATCCGGCCGAGCTCTCGCTCTCGTAATAAAACGGCGAAACACCCAGCCGCTGCCGGAGCCCGGAAAACTTCACATCCGGCAAACGCTCTACGGTTTCATAAAACGTATTAATCCGCGGCCGCGCCAGTACGTCCAAGGTGAAGTTCGGCCATAACTGGTTGACCTCGAGAAAAGAGCTTGGCTGGACATTATCCCTGTATTCGCTTTCGAAGAAGTCCCTGACGACATACGCATCGCTCTGCTTGCGTACGACCACCTTGGCGTTCAGATTCGTCCTGAGATTCACATTGTGATCGAACGCAATACGATACCTGTCATCGCCTATCGGCCGCCCGGCAGGCGTCTCGCCGGGCTCCTCGTCGCGCAAGTAATAATACTTGAACTCGCCCTCGCCGAACCGGTCGAAATCATACCTTACCTCCGGCCCGGCGCCTACGCCGCGCTTCTGACGGTAATCCAGGTTGAGCGCGCCGCTGAGGTTTTCACTGAGTGTAAAATTATAGCGGCCGAGCAGGTACGGCCCGTAAAGGCTCCTGTAACCGGGCTTGAAAACGAAATTGTTCGGACGCACATTCAATCCCCGCTTGTAATACGGGAAATACATAACCGGTATGTGACCGGCGTAAAGTGTCGCATTCCGCGCCTTAATATAACGTCCGGGAGCAACCGTCATTTCCTTTGATTTAACCCTGAAAAACGGGTCGCTCGAATCGTCTGTAGTAACATAGGAATTCTCGGCTGAATACACCTTGTTGCTCATGTCCAGACTCAAACCGGCGCCCTCGATATAAAAAGGCGGCGCGGCCGCCCTGAAGGTATCGGCCTCGATTACGCGTGTCTTGAAATTATACGTGAGATGATCCCCGGACCACAGCATCTCGCCGCTCCGGAGGAAAACCGCTCCGGAGGCCTCCACATCACCGGTCACCTGGTTAAGAGTCGCTTGATCAGCCGTAAGCGTGGCATCGCCGTACTTGATCACCACGCCATTGGTGGCGTAGCCGAGGCCCTTCTCGTAATCAAACTCGAATTCCCCACTAGGCGCTTCAATAACCCACTGGTCCACGCTCTCAGCGCTCACACCATTGAAGGCGATCGGCAATACGGCCAGCGAAGTTAGTATTTGTCTGCGTTTCATTAACGCCGTAAAGCTAAGCAGAATTACGCGGTCATGCCAAGTTCCATTTGCATGATTTGAGATTTGAGATTTCAGATTCGGGAGATTTGGAATCTCAAATCTCAAATTTCAAATTTCAAATCCGAAATCTGAAAGACCTCAGCCCTTTTTCTATGGAATTCCCCCCATTTCTTATACAAAATTAACGCCATGCTTGAAAGTAAGTTCATTACAGCAAAACAGAGCGGCTCAAAAAACCTGCTGGTCGTCCTTCACGGCCTGGGCGACAGCATGGATGGTTACACCTGGCTGCCGGACGCGTTAGGCATCGGCGATCTGAATTACCTGCTTCTCAACGCGCCGGACCCGTACTTCACCGGTTTCTCCTGGTACGATATCTATGGTGACGCCGAACCGGGACTTAAGAGGAGCCGCACGCTTCTGGCACAGTTGCTCGATAAACTCGCCTCTGACGGCATACCGTACGAGAACATCGCGCTGTTCGGTTTCTCGCAGGGCTGCGTGGTCTCCGTCGAAACCGCGCTCACCTTTCCAAAACCGCTTGCGGGCGTAATCGGTGTAAGCGGTTATATCCATAGCAGTGAAGAACTAATCGACACCCTGAATCCAAAAGACCCCTCGGATAAGGAAGGCGCACAAGATTCAAACCGGCGTCCCACTCCTGCGGCATTCATTCAGAAACTCCTGATCACGCATGGCGCCCACGATCCGCTTATCCCCATCGGACACGCCCGTAGACTCTTCGGAAGATTGATCGAAAAAGGCGTCAACCTCCAATGGCGCGAGCTGCATAAGGATCACACCATCGTCGAAGAAGTGGAAATACCGTTGTTTCGCGAGTTCCTAAAATCTTCATTCCCCGCCGAGCGGAAATAAACCATTTGCTTTCTGCAATAAACAAGGCTAGAATTTATCGACATTGACAAGGGGTATTTGTTGAGTCCCGACACAAACAAATATTCCCTCTGTTTGGAACGGCGGATAACCGAGCGCTATTCCGTCCGGCACATGGATTTTATCAGATGCATTTCGCGGATTTACATCTACATTCGAGTTTTTCAGACGGCACGTACACGCCCGTGGAATTGGCGCGACGTTCCCACGAGCTCGAACTGCATACAATAGCCCTGACGGATCACGACACAATGGAAGGCTGCAAACCTACGGCCGAGGCATGCGCTGAATTGGGTATGGACTTTATACCCGGGGTCGAGCTGACGGCTGAGTTCAAGAACTACGAAGTCCATTTACTCGGTTACCTGATGAAAATCGAGGATACACCGCTGGCATCGGAAATTGTTCAATTCCAGAGAGCGCGACAGGAGCGGATTCGCGAAATGGTAAGACGCCTCAACCATCTCGGCATTAGCCTGGACGCCGAAACGGTGTTCGAAATTGCGAACTGCCGGTGTCCCGGCCGACCGCACGTGGCCAGGGCACTCGTCAAAAAAGGTCTGTGCTCGAGCGTCGATGAGGCCTTCTCCCGTTTTCTGCGACGGCGATGCCCGGCCTGGGCGCCGAAGTTCAGAATTTCCGCCCACAGATCAATCGAACTGATAAAACAAGCCGGCGGCGTAGTCGTACTGGCGCATCCGGGACTCAGCAGGGCCGCGCACTTGATACCGGAATTAATCAACGCCGGCATCGACGGCCTCGAATGCTTTCACAGCAAGCATTCCACAACCGAGACCGAGCATTATGTTAACACGGCAAAACAGCACGAACTCATCATAACCGGCGGCTCCGATTGCCACGGCACAAGCAAGGGCAAGCCGCTCATCGGCTCGATCAAGCTCCCGAGCAGTTACGTGCATAAACTCCGGGCCAAGGCCGCACAATTTCATCCGGATACCCCGCCGATACCGGCGATGAACTTACCGAATTAATCACCACATTGACACCTATGGGACTATTCGAAAAATTCAGGAAAGGCCTGCACCAAACCCAAAACAGGATATTCAGCGGATTCAAGAAGCTGGTCACCGGGTCACCTAAATTAACCGCGGACTCGATCGAGGAACTCGAAGCCGCATTGCTCGGGGCCGATTTCGGGATGCAAATGACCATGCGCATCATCGGCGCGGTACGCGACGAGTACGAAAAACAGGGCGGTAACGGCAACGCCATCGCGCAAATAGCCGCACGCGAAGTCGAAAAACGCTTCGCCCGGGAAGAATCACTCCTCAAATCAGCCGAATCCGGCACCACCGTCATCACTCTTGTCGGCGTAAACGGTACAGGCAAAACCACTACCGCAGCCAAACTGGCCAGGATACTGCAATCCAACAACAAAACCTCCGCGCTGGCCGCCTGCGATACGTTCCGCGCAGCAGCAATCGAACAAATTCAACTCTGGGGAACACGCCTCGATATACCCGTCATCGCAGGAAAATACGGCACCGACCCGGCAGCCGTGGCACACGACGCCGTCAGCGCCGCTGTTTCCCGGGGCATCGATTATCTTATCATCGACACCGCAGGCAGGCTTCATACAAAATCGAACCTGATGCAGGAACTCCAAAAAATCAATCGCGTAGCCGGAAAACGCCTTCCGGGCGCGCCACACGAAACACTCCTAGTCCTCGACGCCACAACAGGAATGAACGCACTCAACCAAGCGCGCGAGTTCAATAAAGCCGTTCAACTCAGCGGACTCATTATCACCAAGCTTGACGGTACGAGCAAAGGTGGCATGGTCGTCGGCATTCGCAATGAATTGGATATACCCGTCAAGTTTATCGGCGTCGGCGAGCAGCCGGACGACTTGCAACCGTTTGACGCGCATACCTTTACCGAGGCGCTATTTTCAATCGGTGAAGAAGAATGAATTCAAACCGAACCAGGCATAATCACCGCCGGCATAATGGCGTCATCCGCTCGAGCCTGATCCTTGCGCTCCTCTGCGTTTTGTTCGGCGCCGGCGGATGCCGGACAGGGAGCGCACACCCGGGATCATCGCATATCAGCGGCTACATCGATACATCAATCGAAAAGTCATTCTGATACAATGAACTCGACTAACGCCACCGATGTACACTTCATGCAAATCGCCCTACGCATGGCCGCCGAATCACGCGGACATACCTCGCCGAATCCAATGGTCGGCGCCGTCCTGGTCAAAAACGAAATCATCATCGGCAAAGGCCGACATAAACGCGCCGGCCTCGCACACGCCGAGATAGAGGCGATCTCTTCAGCGCGGCATCCGCACTTGATCTCCGGCGCGACGCTTTACGTAACCCTCGAACCCTGCTCTACCTTCGGCCGGACACCACCTTGCACCAGTGCGATAATACAGGCCGGCATTAGCCGGGTCGTTATAGCCGCAACCGATCCCAATCCCGCACACGCCGGCAATGGCATTAGAATACTCGAAAACGCCGGAATCAGCGTCGCCTGCGGCATCCTCGAAGACCGCGCGCGCGAGCTCAACGAGGCGTTCAACCATTGGATCACCACGCAAACACCTTTCGTTACCATCAAATCCGCGCTCAGTATCGACGGCAAGACCGCCACCGAATCCGGCCAATCAAAGTGGATCACCGACGAACCCGCCCGCGCCGCGGGCATGCGCCTGCGCTACGGCGTGGACGCCATTCTCGTCGGCGTGCGCACCGTCATAGCCGACAATCCCACTCTCACCGCACGGCTTCCAAACAAGAAGACCAAGATGCTCAGACGTATCGTCCTCGATCCACTCGCGCGGACACCGGCGGATGCGATATTGGTAAATGACGAATTCCGCGCCTTCACCAATATCATCATCTCGAAACGCGCACCCGCGCAACGCGTGGCCGAGCTCTCACAAAAAGCCGGAGTAATAGAAGCGCCCGAAACCGAACCAGGCCGGCTCGACCTCCAATGGCTTATGCGCCGCCTCGGCGGAGAAAAAATCACCTCGCTCCTCATCGAAGGCGGCGGCGAAACCACAGGCGCGTTCATAGACGCAGGCCTTGTCAATAAGGCCGTCTTCTTCTACGCGCCCAAGATACTCTGCGGCGCCTCGGCGCCCCGGGCCGTCGCAGGTACGGGAATAACCCGATCCGAAGATATCATTCGCCTCGATTCGATTAAATGGCGGCGTCTCGGCTCCGGAATCATGCTATCCGGCACGGTAAATTACCCACACCACATCTAACCCCCATTCACGTTCACGTTCCCGTTCACCTAATCACCTTTTGAATCCCGGAAATAGCCATAATGATTTGCAAATTCATTGGATGACCCGCAAATTAATCGGTGATGAGTCGCGCGAAAAAAACGCACAGACGTAAAACAACGAGAAAACACGAGAATCCGAATACGTGTCGCAGTCTAATGAACATCGACAGTCGCCCAACACGTACCAAAGCGGCGCGCAACTACAAAAACATCCGCACAAGACTGCAAAAAGCCAGGGAAGAACTCGATGACTTCGAGAAAAACGACATCCCCGCCTTTAACAAATGGTACTACTCAAACTTCGGCACATTGCTCACCGAATTACGCGAAAAACAAAAGCGCCTCATGGAACTCCAATTCCTGATCGGAGATATCCACGATGAAGCGATGCTTTTTAATATCACATACGCCCAGGCCTATGTGCGGGTCATGGACGCCGTCAATAATCCGGAACCGGAACCCTTGGATGACGATGATGATGACGATGACCCGTTCGATTCCTTTGACGACGAAGCGGAAGATTCGGAAAATGAAGATGAAGAGCAGTTCTTCAGAGATTTCCAAGACTTCATTAACCATATGTTGGGTGATAACAAAGACGGATTTTCATCCGAGTTCGATTTTCACCAGACCAAAAAAGAAAAAGAGGAAAGAGAAAAACGGAACTCCAGACTCAAAGAGCTTTACCGCAACCTGGTTCAGAAACTACACCCCGATAAACTGGAAAAAAACTCGCCGGAAAAACTCCAATACTGGTACCAGGTACAGGAGGCCTACAAGAACGGTGACACCGAGCAACTGGAGGTTATTCTCGCCATGTGCGAAATCGACGACACAGGCACCCCCCGGAACACCCCCGTCTCGATGCTCATGCAAATCACCAATCACTTCAAAGCCGCGCTCAAGCAAATCAGGAGTCTTATCAAAGAAGCGCGCCGGAATCCAGCTTGGGGATTCTTGTCCAAAAAAGACAGCGCACAAAAACAAATCATGGAAAAGTCAATCCGTGATTCCATTCAATGGAACCTCCAGCCTATCAACCGGCAAGTCGAGCGATACGAAAAGCAGATCAATACCTGGGCCGAACAGGCGCGGTACTTTGAATACAACGAATACGAAATCAAATACGATACGGCGGAAGATTGGTATTGACTCGAATACCAAGGCTGCTGTTCCATCAAGGCTCCCGGGCTTATTTGGTTCAAGCCGATCATAGGCACATTTAAGGTAAACGATTTTCAAGAAACCAAATATACGCCGGGTGCTCTCATAAACACATCGGCGCAAATTTCCGAATGAACAATATCAAGGCAATCATATTCGATATGGACGGCGTGATCATCGACAGCGAACCCAGACACGAACGCGCATTTATGACCTTGTTCGAACAATTGGGGTATGGCGAAAACCATGGTATCGACTTCCCACTCTACTACGGACGCTCCGACGCCGCCTTACTGAATGACTTCATCGAAAAACATGATCCCGGCCGCTCCGTCACCGAACTGTCGAACAGGAAACGCCGTATCCTCATAGACCTCCTCCAAAGCGAACAGCCGCTCTTCGACGATATCCCGGCGCTCATCGAAAACCTCAGACCTCACTTCCGGCTCGGCCTCGCCTCCGGCTCGCCATACGAGGTAATCGACGCGGTCTTGGCCATAGGCAACCTGCGCAGGTTCTTCGATTCTATCGTGAGCGTGGAGCACGTCCCGAATCCGAAACCCGCGCCGGACGTTTTTTTACCCGCCGCGCAACGCCTCGGAACCGCACCGGAAGATTGTTGCGTCATCGAAGACTCGCCGGCGGGCGTCGAGGCCGCCGTGTCGGCTGGCATGCAGGTCGTCGCTATAACAAATTCCGTAGACACCACACGCCTCACACATGCGACTCATGTAGTAAACGATTATTCCGAACTAGCCGGATTACTCAAACCACCCGAATATTGGGCGCCAAAAGAGGATCAGTCTCCTTAGATTCATATTAAAGGAGGAAATCAGCCGCCCTGCTCCCAACGGGAATTCATATGCTCCGGATATACCTCGGACAGCAATTTTCTGAGTTCCCTGGTCGAAACGCGCAGGAGCAGGCGCTGTTTCAAGGAATTCCTGTTCATCCTGTTGTACGTATATAGTTTGTTGAGCTCGCTCCGGAACTCATAAGACGACTGCGCCATGCCAAGTGTATTAACAACCTCCAAGTCCCCCTTGAACAGCCCGGGGATCGCCCAACCGAACAGAGAATAAAACAGCCCGCCAAGCGGATAAAGACAACGCTTCATTACACTGCTCTCGAACAGCGCTAATTCATGAAGGGGTTTTGAGGAGAGATTTGGCTAATCAGCATAAGAAATCAATGAATACTTTGGAGCGTTTAGTTGGTTTCTCCCATAAAAATCAGGTTGTAATTGGTCGATCGGCTTCAAATATAGGCT
>JAIPKD010000014.1 GCA_021733835.1 Verrucomicrobiota bacterium | reverse complement strand
ACCACGCGCGAATAATCAAGCGCTTCACCGACGAAGTGATCCTCTGTTTCGACTCGGACGCCGCAGGCCAAAGCGCCGCCATTCGCGCGCTCGACGACCTCCTTGAATCCGGCCTCGCCGTTCGCGTCGCCGTCATCCCCAGTCCGGATGACCCCGACAGCTTCATCAAGACCCACGGAGCCGACGCCTTCCGCTCACTGATAAACCGTGCCCAAGACTTTTTCGATTTCTATCTCGACCACCTCTGTAATACAAACAACGCGCAAAGCGATAAAGGCAAACTCGCCATCCTATTTGCCATGGGATCGGCCGCAAGGAAAACAGGCAACGCCGTCCTGATCGATAAATGCGCCCAATCCACCGCGATCCGGCTAGGTGTCGATACAACAGCGGTACGCACCGAATTTTCAAAAATCTCACCAAAATACGAATCTCCGACAAACATTACCTCGCCCCCTGAAGACGAGTCCAAACAACCGCCGCCACCGCCGGCCAATGAATTCTGGCTCCTTAAACTCCTGTTCCAGGACGATATACCCTGGGACTGGGTGTCCGGCACCCTGAATCCGGACTGGCTACAGCACCCGTCCGTCTCCCGTATCATCTCAACAACACTCCGTTACATTTCAGACGGAGGCATCCCGCCCGAAATTTCGAGTCTCCTCAACGAACTGGAAGACGAATACGATCACAGCATTCTCACACAAGCCCTATCCGATCCCAGACCCATCCCCCAGCCTTTCGTCCAGCTAAAGGACTTGATCCTTAAACTCAGAAATTTGCATCTGGATCGTCAAATCACGCCGCTCCGCACTAAACTCGATGATCCAAACCTCCCGAATTCCGAACGCGACGAAATACTCATCCAACAACATGCCCTTCGCATCGAGAAGTCGCGGCCTCTGCCCGAAATCTCATCGGTTAAACCCACTCAAAATCAGGACCCGGAACCCGAACAAAATACCAACGAACCATGGTAAGGCCCACATCGAAAAATATTCACTGTATCCTTGCTTTATTCGGAGGTTCACCTTATTAATATATAAGATTTGAAGGTCTGTTCGACTTGTTTCGTATATTGGACCTCAAAGCAAAAAAAGCCGATGTGGCGGAATTGGCAGACGCGCTAGACTCAAAATCTGGTGGCCGAAAGGCCGTGTGGGTTCGACCCCCACCATCGGTACCACTAATTAAGGGGAACCCCGTGCACCGTGTCTCCCTTCGGAAATAATCTCTTCATCCGCATCAAGCCATCGTCAACCCACACTCAACCGAAACAAGAATCGGCGCTTCCACCAAATCTTGTATTTACCAACACATAACCACTCCTTATTATAAGAGGAGAGTAATGGAAAATCTGCGTCTACAACCATATCAAATCAGGAGAGCCACACTAGACGACCTACCGCAATTACGAGATATGTGGCACGACTCACTGTTACCCGAGCAATCACTCGAAAAACACTTCACCGAATTCCAGGTCGCCGTCACCGATGCAGGCCAAGTAATCGGCTCCATAGGCATCCAAATAATCCAAAATCAAGGCAAACTCCATAGCGAAGTCTACTTACATCCCGAATTAGAAGACATCCTCAGGCCGGAATTCTGGGAGCGTATCCAGAGTATCGCGCGTAATCATGGGCTTACCAGGATATGGACCATAGAAAGTTCCCCATTCTGGCCGGACGCGGGTTTCAAATTTGCACTTTCCGAAGACCTCGAAAAACTTCCAAGCCAATTCGGAAATGTAGATGCTAATTGGTGGGTATTCACCCTCAGGAATCAAGATACATCCACTATAGCCATCCAAAAAGAATTCGAGATTATGATGGAGGCCGAAAAAGAACATACCAGGCAGCTCTTCAAACGCGCCAGGCTCTTTAAAACCATTGCCATACTCATATCCCTTCTGCTCCTTGGCGGTCTGGTTGTTCTCGGCGCATTCCTGGTAATGAACCAATAGCAAACTCCGTGACCACCGCCTCGGCCGCCAACTAGTCGCCCCGCTGTATATCGAATTCAGCGGCATTATACGAACTCCTCACAAGCGGGCCACTCGCCACATGAACGAAGCCCATACCCCTTGCCGCTTCACCGTAATAATCAAACCACGCCGGTTCGATATACTCCTCCACAGCCATATTTTCCTTCGCAGGCCGTAAATACTGTCCCAATGTCAATACGTCACAGCCAACACCACGTAACTCGCTCATCGCCTCCAAAACCTCCGCTTCGGTCTCGCCGAGTCCCAGCATTAAACCGGATTTTGTATAAACCCCTCCGCCACTTAATACCTTCGCCGTTCTTAACACCCCCAGCGACCTGTCGTAATCACTCTTCGACCGCACCTCCGGCGTCAACCTTCGAACAGTCTCCAGATTGTGATTGAATATGTTCGGCCCCCCGGACAATACCGTCATTATATCCTTCTCACGCCCATCAAAATCGGGGGTCAACACCTCCAAAACCCCACAGGGCAATAATTCCCTCAACGCCTCGAGTGTCGCCTTGAAATGCCCGGCCGCACCATCTTCCAAATCGTCACGTGTTACCGACGTAATAACAACATGCCTCAGTCGCATCCTCTCAGCCGCCATTGCAACGCGCCGCGGCTCTGTTGGATCAAGCGGTAACGGTTCCCCGCTTTCAACAGCGCAAAACCTGCACGCCCGGGTACACCTGTCACCACAAATCATAAAAGTCGCCGTGCCCTTCCCCCAACACTCGCCATGATTCGGACACTTCGCGCTCTCGCATACTGTGTGCAAATTTAAATCCCGCAGCACCCTTCGTGTAGCCCCGTAGGATTTTTTGACTCCCGGCCGCAAGCGAAGCCATTCGGGCAATCGCCCGCCCCTGCTTCCTGTCTTCTCCATTCTCAATTGTCCCAACTATAAATTTAATCCATTATCCACGCACTGTCCTCAATCTCCGAGACTCTTCCAAAACTCCTCGAGCTCGCCGGTGTCAAAATCGGCCAAAATCCGTCCGCCTACATCGATCACAGGCGCAGACGTCTGACCACTCAAGCGTACCATTTCATCATAAAACGCCGGTTCCTTCGTTACATCCAGCTCCTCGTAATCCACTCCATGCCTGTCCAGCCATTCACGCGCCGAGTGACACCATGGACAATGTGTCTTGATAAATAACCTTACCGTCTTCTCCTTCATAAGCCTTACTAGTACTCTATTCTTGTCGCCTAATCAAGTCCACCACCCGACAAATGAACCCGCGTCATTATTATGAGTTTGAACTAATACGTGTTTACTGATTCGATGATGGCATGAAGCACAAACAGATTTTCTTGGTGGTGATTGGAGTGATTTTCTGGATATTCCAATCTACAGGTTTTGCGGTGAACCGGCCGAATATAGTATTCATTTTTACGGATGATCATGCCTATCAGGCAATTGGTGCTTATGGTTCTCGGATCAATCGAACGCCTAATCTCGATCAATTGGCGGCGCAAGGGGTAAGGTTCGAAAACTGTTATGTATGCAATTCCATTTGTGCGCCGAGTCGTGCGGCGATTTTGACCGGCAAGCACAGTCATTTGAATGGAGTTTTTACCAATCGCGAGCGGTTCGACGGAACTCAGACTACATTCCCGAAGTTATTGAGAGAGGCGGGTTATCAAACGGCGATCATTGGCAAGTGGCATTTGAAGAGTGATCCGACCGGATTTGATTTTTGGGAAGTGCTTCCAGGTCAGGGAGTGTATTACAATCCGGCGTTTTTAACGCCGCAGGGCCGGACTAATTATACGGGGTACACGACGGATATAATCACTGATCTTGCATTGGACTGGTTACGGGGCGAACGTAATTCAGATCAGCCGTTCATGCTTATGGTTCAGCACAAGGCGCCGCATCGCCCGTGGGATCCAGGCCCAAAACATTTAAATCTATACGATGGCGTTTCCATCCCGGAACCGCAGACATTGTTTGATGACTACAAGTACCGCAGCAGTGCGGCGCAGGTACAGGAAATGACCATTGCCGAACACATGAACAGCAGGGATTTAAAGCTTAATTTTCCCGGCAATCTCACTGAAGACCAGAGGCGGCTTTGGGAGGATGCATATAGTGATGAAAACGAGAAGTTCAAGCAAGCACGGCTTGAGGGGAAAGAGTTGGTGAGATGGAAATACCAGCGTTATATAAAAGACTACTTGCGTTGTATTGCTTCAGTGGATGACAATGTTGGTCGAATCATGCGGTTTTTGGAAAAGTCGGGTTTGGCAGAGGATACAGTCGTAATTTACAGTTCGGATCAAGGTTTTTATCTAGGAGAACACGGCTGGTTCGATAAGCGCTGGATGTACGAGCAGTCTTTGCGTATGCCGTTCATAGTGCGCTGGCCGGGTTCGGCACGATCCGGCACTGTAAACAGGCATTTAACCCAAAATATAGATTTCGCCCCCACCTTCCTGGATATTGCGGGAGTTCGGATACCTGAAGAAATGCAGGGACGCAGTCTGCTTCCGCTTTTGAAAGGGAAAAACCCCGGGGATTGGAGGAAATCGATTTATTACCACTACTATGAATATCCGGGAGCGCATAGTGTGCCGAAGCATTACGGAGTAAGAACGAGGCAATTTAAATTAATCCATTATTATGAACTGGGTGAGTGGGAATTGTTTGATTTTTTGCATGATCCGGATGAAATGCGAAACGTGTATAGCGAGCCCGAATATCAAGATAAAGTCAAGGAGTTGAAGTCGGAATTATTGCGCCTACAGGAAAATTATAATCAGAAAAACCCCGAAGCCTCTCATCAGGAACGAGTTCAGAAATTACTGAAAGAATCGGCATCAAATGTGGGTTTAAAACTGGTTTATCGAATGCAAAAGAAGACCGGGAGCGATCCTTTGATACCGGAGAAACAGAATATCGATCCTTCCGCCAAGACATTAACCGTCGGCGCCTTGTGTAATCCTGAGGCCGCTGACGGTGTACTGCTTGCCCAAGGTGGTGAGAGCTTCGGGTACTCGCTTTTTTTACAGGGGGGTGCCCCATGTTTTGCCGTTCGAACTGGTGGTGAGATTCGTCAAATCGCGGCTGGAGACCGAGTGGCGTCATCGCGACGTGCGCTGATCACCGGTGTTGTGAATAGTGATGGGCGGTTGCGCTTGTATGTAGACGGCAAGATGGTGGCATCCGGCGAAGGGTTGTTCATAGAACGTAAGCCTGCGGATGTTCTATCGATTGGAGGAGATACGGGATCATTGGTTGCCGACGGTTATGGTGAGTCCAATGCGTTTAGCGGCAGCATGTCCGACATCCGAATTTACTATGGAGTGTTGGACAAAGCGGGCATGGATGAATGGATTCGAGAGGGAAAGTAGACAATTAGAAATGTCGTTGTCCGCGGTTCATGTGGCCGGTTGTGAGTTGTGTTATAAGGTTGCGCCAGGGTGAGTTATTCCGGGGCGCAAGCAAGTAGTTAATGTGTGGCATTAACCGATTGAAGTCCCGCGAGTTTCTCCTCTACCATGGTTGATCCCTGGATTTGGGCGAGTTTTGCGTATAGTCCTTTGTTGGAAATCAACTGGTCATGTGTCCCTCGCTCGATAATGCGTCCGTTGCTCAACACCAGAATCTGATCGGCATGTATGATCGTACTGAGCCGGTGGGCTATGACGAAACTTGTTCTATTCACGATGAGCCTTTCGAGTGCTTCCTGGATCAATTTCTCCGTCGCGGTATCTACGCTGGCCGTTGCTTCATCGAGGACGAGTAACGGCGCGTTTTTAAGGAGTGCGCGCGCGATACTGATCCGTTGCTTTTCTCCAACGCTCAACTTGATGCCACGTTCTCCGGCGACCGTTTCGTATCCGTGTGGTAGACGACAGATGAAATCGTGACAGTTGGCGGCTATGGATGCCGCCAGTACTTCTTCCCGCGACGCGTCGAGTCTACCGAAGCGGATATTTTCTTCGATCGATCCATTAAAAAGGAATGGTTCCTGACTGACCACGCTAATGCTTTCGCGCAATGATGAAAGCTCGATCCTGCTGATATCCCGCCCATCGATCAGGATGCGTCCATGTGTGATTTCGTAGAAACCAAGCAGTAGGTCGAGTGTCGTGGATTTACCCGCACCGGTCGGGCCGACGAGGGCTATCATTTGTCCGGGTTCGGCCTTAAGTGAAATATTGTGGAGCACTAAATTTTCCGGGGTATAGCCGAAACTGACGTTTTCGTAGACTACCTCGCCGCGTATAGGTTTTTGCAATGGCGAGGATTCGGGTGAGGTTGCGCGTTCTTCCGGGATATCCAATATATCGAATACACGCTCACCGCCGGCGCGCGCGGCCTGGAGCATTTGATTGAGTCCGTGTAATTTGGTAATCGGGTCGTAGAAGAATGTCAGATAAAACAGAAACCCCACTAGTTCGCCGACTGACATGCTGCCGTTTATCACCTTTAATCCGCCGATCCAAAGAACAAGCACGGTGCCCAGTGCGGCAATAAAGCTCATCCCAGGTGAATAGAACGCCCATGCTCGCATGATCCGTAACGTGGAATTCCTAAGCGTGTGAGCTTTGTTGGAAAACTTTGAATCTTCGTATTGTTCTCTGCCGAAAACCTTTATCTGCCGGATGCCCTGGAGACAATCCATCAATAAAGCGAACATTGCGCTGGATGCCTTACGCTGACGGCGGTAGCGCTTATGTGCCGTCAGCGTATATAACAAAGCTCCAAGGACAAGTAACGGCAGAGGTGACATCGCCACTAAAGCGAGAGCGGGATTTGTTATGAACAGGACTATAGCAACGCCGGTTATGCTTAGGAATGCAACTGTGCCTTGTTCCGTGCCATCGATCAGCACTCGTTCAACAGCGTTTACATCTTCGATAACGCGTGTCATTAAATCACCCGAGGCGCGGTGGTCGAAATAATTCACAGGCAGACGCTGCAGCTTGGCAAAGACATCCCTGCGCATATCATAGATAACATTCTGCTCCAGCCGGTTGTTGACCCGTATGCGCATACTGTTAAATACATCGCGGAGAAGGAATGCCATGAACAAGCCGGCGATGGCCGGGCCGAGTAAATCGCTACGGCCGTCGCCGATTACCCCGTCTATGATAAATTGAGTTAATTTCGGGAATGTGAAGCCGAAGAGGAGAGATAACACGGCGCACCCGACAGTTGCCGCGGCGAGGGTCCAGTATGGCCGCAGGTATTCGGCAACACGCCCCAGGATTTCCGTTGTCGGTCTGGAACGCGCCGTATATGTAGCTTCAAGATTGTTGTGACCTCCGCCGTGTCTAGGCCTCATCCTATTATCATTCGCACAAAACCCAGGAATTAACAACAAGCCAAAGCCGAATTCCTAGTCACGAATCGCTATAATCCGTACTATAATCGGAGCGCGGCTGTGCTGAAAGCCAGCCGCAGCAGTTTAAAGAAGGTATCGGCCTATGATAATCGAATGAAGTCTGCGGTATTACATTGGTAATTTCTCCATAAGTCATCTTTGCATTGCATCTCGAAGCGACATGTATATCAGCAACCTCTGCATTATTTCGATTTGTATTGATACCAAGCACTTCATAATTGTATTTATTCATTCTGTTTATTATGAGATTTTTCAGATAGCCTGTATTTAATTGTGTAAGGCCATTTTTCATTTGGTCCGCAGACGTTCTCGAATTTTATAACGGCATGGCCATCACGGACTTCTTGCGAAACAGCCGCCGGTTCGATCGCGACCACTTCCGCGTTCTCGGGTAAGATAATATTATCTTTGTAAATATTTTTATGATAACTCCACATTTGATCCGTTTTAAATATCCAGATGTCATTTTGCTTGACGGCCTTCTGCTTGGAAATCGAACGAATGGTGAACGTCTCCCCCGGCTCGACCGGTGTGTCGAGTCCGATCACGTTACGATGGTTCGATCCGGCGGGTTCGACTCTCACGGGAAGCTTTCTGCCGAAGCCGTCTGTATAGTTTGACTCCTCGGATTGCATAATTCGTGGTTCGCTAATAGAGCCTCCAGCGAATATGGAGAATTCGCGAATTCTGCGACTCCGTGTATTTGTCAGCCTATAATTGGTTTCAATGCGTGCGTTACCGTTCTGGTCGATGACTATCGTTCGCATGCTTTCCATTGGTGTCTTGCCAAACGAAATAAGACCGGTGTTGGGCAGCATAAAACCCACTATTGCCGCTAAAAGTATAATGACAAATTGCCAAATTCGTCTTTCGCGCCTTGAGATACCGGGTGTCTTCGGCTGGATTTGGTCAATACCTTCCAGTTGGGATAATGTGGGGTGTTTTTGGATACCCAGTTCAACTCTCAGTAGCTTCAGATCACGTAAAACACCAAGCTTATCATTCATAATCCAGTACCAGAGTTTAATGAGGATAATGTTTTCGCAGGCAATCAAGAGGATAATTCCATGTAATATCCAATCTTGTGTATTATCACCATGAAAGAAATTGAAAGCGGCGAATCCTGCCAGGGCCAGAAGGAAAATTATCCAACCAAACGCGATACGTTCGATCTTCTTGTATTTGGTCGTAAATTCTTTCAGGACGCCGGACCTGATATCGGCCGCCTTTTGCCAGTCGAATTTTGGACCGGCACACTGATTTTCATTGGTGTTCATGCTTTTTCTCCATTAATTTTCGTAACTTAAGTATAATATTATGAAGACGCGACTTTACGGTGCCTTCAGGTACCGCCAGTAAATCGGCTATTTCATTTATTCCAAGTCCGTCGTCATAGCGCATTGATAAAAGCACACGCTCCGATTCATTAAGAGCGGCTTTGGCGGAACATAATCGATCAAATCTCTCGGAGGGAGGCGAAACATTTTGGTATTCTAATAGCCATCGGCTGATAAATACGCTTTCACGATCCCTTCTGCGAATATTTCTGCGCAACCAGTCGTTTGATTTATGCGATACGATCCGATACGCCCATGCCGAAAAAGCGGTTTCGTTTTCCAGTCCTCCGATTCCGCGGGCAATAGCCAAAAGCGTTTCTTGCAAGATATCCCATGCAGCCGCTTCGTTATTGGTCAGGCGCAGCGCATGTCGCCAAAGCCGCTCTTGGTAACGTTCCAGCAGTTCGTCGAACGCCGATACATCACCGGAACGACTTTGTATAACCAGTACTTCATCATTCGTTGCATCATCGTTTTTCGATTCTTCATGCATTCAGTTATGTCGATATTAAAGTCGCCACCGACTCAGTTTCGGTTCATTTTTTTGATTAATTTTCGGTCTGAAAACAGAATCAACAAAGCAATTCAACTAATCCAGCACAATTCTTGTGACTCAAGGCAGGGAGAGACTTTGCATATCCCCCTCTTCGCTTTGGTTGAGAATATAGCGGGAACCTGTAAAGGTTGGTTTTCTCTCAGCTTTAAGCGGTATGATGCAATGGCTTGTCCTGTAGAGCGGTTATGGGAAAATCCTGTAAATATCTTTTCGATGGACAATTCGAACGTTTCTTATATTCAACCTTCTTCATCTTGTTTCATTGACTGATAAAGCTTGTTCCAGGCTTTAGGCCCGTAATAAAATGGACTTCTTATGATAGGTTCTGTATTGAAATTTTTCTCGCCCCTGGCCCAACCGATTGCATTGATTTGGGTAATACTGATCATCGAGACAATTTTTTTGCTGGCTAAGAAACGTTGGAAGCTAGCGATCGTTCCGGGAATTATAGCAATAATCATATTTGTCATTGGGAGTACGGCGTTGCCCGATTATCTGATAGCTTCGTTGGAAAAGGGGTATACGCGGGAGCCTCCAACAGCCGTAGGCAGGGCGGACGTGGTGGTAGTTCTCGGCGGAGGGACTTGGCCCTCGCGGCATAATGTGTTCGGTTTTGATTTCAAGGATGCATCGGATCGGTTGATTACCGGCACGGAACTTATGCGGCAGGGCAAGGCCGAGGCGTTCGTTGCCGGCTGTGGATTCTGGCGTGACGGCGGACGCAGGCTCAGTCAATCGCCGTTAATTAGGCAATGGATAGATGCGTGGCACTTATTCGACGCGCCAGTGTACAATCTAGGTACGTCGCTGGATACGTATGAGGAGGGGCGGGCCTTCGAAAAACTCGCGGATCAACACGGATGGGAGGAAGTAATCCTGGTTACATCAGCAATTCATATGAGGCGTGCGGAGGCCGTGTTTGAAAAAATCGGATTCGATGTCGAATGCGTAGCAACGGATTTCGTTTCCCTTGACGTACCTCCGAGCCGGCGTCCGAACAACCCATTTCCCACTTTAAACGGTTTCGAGAAGGTTGAGCTGTATTTGCATGAGAAGCTCGGATGGATTGCCTACCGGCTTAGAGGGAGAATCTAATTGCGCGCAAGGCAAACACTGTTATCATCTGTTTTATGAAACGGCAATGGATATCATTTTTAATTGTAATCGCGTCTATTTCCGCCGGTTTCGCGCTGAATGCGCAGAACAGTTTCACCGTTGCCACGTTCAACGTTGAAAACTATGTTGATGACTGGAACACCGACCGCGGCCCGAAACCCGAGACGAGTAAGGCCAAGGTAAAGAGGATATTGTTGAACACCCGCGCCGACGTACTTGCGTTGCAGGAAATAGGTACGACGAATGCCCTGTTGAAGCTGAGGGGCGACTTGACCGATTCCGGGCTTGAATATCCGTATTGGGAGCATGTGGAGGGATACGACACCAATATCTTCGTTGCCGTCTTGAGTCGTTATCCGATAACCGCACGTCGGCCGCACGAGGACGACAGTTATCTTCTGCACGGGCGCAGATTTCATATATCCCGCGGTTTTGCCGAGGTCGAGATAGAGCTTGAGAGCGATTACGAGTTCACGATGTTCGTCGCGCATTTGAAGTCCAAGCGTGAAGTATATTTCGCCGATCAGGCGGAGATGCGGCTTGAGGAAGCCGAACTCCTCCGCGAATACGTGGACAGCCGGCTTGAGGAAGAACCGAAAGCGAACATAGTCGTGGTAGGAGATTTAAACGACACTCAGGATTCAGACCCCATTAAGACGCTTATCGGGCGTGGCGGGACGAGGCTGGTTGATGCCAGGCCGTTCGAGAAGAACGGCGATGATATGCCGAATCCGGACCCCAGATACCCGCCGCGGCGGATAACGTGGACGCATTACTACGGCGTGGAGGACACGTTCAGCCGGTTTGACTACATCCTGCTCAGTCCCGGTATGGCGCGTGAATGGGACAGAGAGCGGACGCACATATACACGACGGCGAATTGGGGTGTGGCGTCGGATCACCGTATGCTGGTGGCGGCGTTCAAGGCCGTGGATCAATAAGCGCGTACGGGCAACAAAAAGGCGGGCTGCAACGCCCGCCTTGTTAATTAGTACTGATTACCACTTGCCGGATTTACGGACTTCCGGCTTCGGCAGGTCTTTAATGGACTCGAGACTTTTATCGAGGTCTCCCTGCGGCAGGGCGTGATCGCTGAGTTTGCCCTGGAAATAAGCGTCATAGCCCATGAGGTCCATCAGTCCGTGCCCCGACCAATTCAGGAGTATGACGCGCTCTTTGCCTTCTTCCTTGGCGTTATTTGCTTCGTCGATGGCGCAGGCGATAGCGTGTGACGTTTCGGGGGCGGGGATGAAACCTTCCGTTCGCGCCCAGGTGACGGCGGCCTCGTAGCATTTGAGCTGCGGATAGGCGCGGGGTTCGATCAATCCCTCGACGGCGGCCTGGCTGACCAGCGGCGCCATTCCGTGGTACCTGAGGCCGCCTGCGTGAATGGGTGGCGGAACGAATCCGTGACCGAGGGTGTACATGGCAAGAAGCGGGGTCATGCACGCGGTATCACCGTGGTCGTAGCAGAACGGGCCTCGGGTCATCTTCGGACAACTCTCAGGCTCGACTGGGATGATCGAAATATCCGCGCCGTGAATCTTATCGCACACGAATGGGAATGAGAGCCCTGCGAAGTTCGATCCGCCACCAGTGCAACCGATTACGAAGTCCGGCTGCTTTTCACCGGCCTTTTCAAGCTGTTTTTTGGCCTCCAGGCCGATAATGGTTTGGTGCAGCATTACGTGGTTCAAGACGCTGCCGAGACTGTATCGCGTGCCTCCGGTGGAATCGCCGACGGCGGCTTCGATGGCTTCGCTGATAGCGATGCCCAGCGAACCGGGCGTGTCGGGGGTCTTTTCCAGGATGTCGCGGCCTGATTGTGTTTCAGGTGAAGGACTGGCAACGCAATTTGCGCCCCAGGTAGCCATCATGAGTTTGCGGAACGGTTTCTGGTCGAAACTGATTCGCACCATGAACACCTTGCATTCGAGGCCGATCAGCGAACAGGCGAATGCGAGCGCGCTGCCCCATTGTCCGGCGCCGGTCTCGGTCGTGAGCCGTTTGATGCCGAATTTCTTGTTGTACCATGCCTGAGCGATGGCGGTATTCGGCTTGTGGCTGCCGGCGGGCGAGACACCCTCGTGTTTGTAATAAATACGGGCGGGTGTGCCCAATTCCTTTTCGAGGCGGCGTGCGCGATAAAGCGGGGCCGGTCGCCAGAGTGAAAGGATTTCCAGTATTTCTTCGGGTATATCGATCCAGCGCTGGGTGCTTACTTCCTGCTCGATTATGTTCATAGGGAACACGGGCGCCAGCGCGTCGGGAGTGATCGGCTTTCCGTCCGGGCCCAACGGCGGTTGTGGCGGGTTTGGCAGGTCCGCGGCCAGATTATACCATTGCCGCGGCATTTCGCTTTCTTCCAGATTGAATTTAGTTATTTCGGCCATTGTATGTGCGCGTTTTGTTTTTGAGGCAAAAAAATGCCTTTTCTTTGGTTTCATCTCCGGCCGGGCTTCAACAACATCGCCGACCAGGTAAACAAATGCTGATTTCTCTTATCACCCTTTGACGGAACAAAGCAAGCGAATTTGCCGCGGTAAACGAACAAGAACCTCGATCCGTGAGGGTCTGTCCCTACATCGATACATATAAGATCAGTCACCAACAGATGTGCCAGGGCTTTGGCGATCCGGACAAAATGCAGGACAGGCAAATATAGGGGTGACGCACAAAATGCCCAGCGAATCTGATTCGATTCCGAAAACGGGAATCGAATTGACCTACCTGCCCGGCAGTTCCGTGCCGCGACTCATGATCTCGATATAGCCCGCATAGCTGAACAGGCGGTTGCGTTTCTGGGCGGTCAGCTCCTTGACGATGCCGAGCTGCCCCAGGTGGCCAAGCGCCTTATTAACTGTGGCCGGGGTGATGCCGGTCTTCTCCACCAGTGAGTTTGATGTGGCGATGGGATGCTCCATCAGTGCCCGATAAACCTGCAGGGTGGATGCCGCCGCCCGTCCGAGGCCACTGATCTTGTCGCGATCCTGGTTCGACAAGTCGAGGAGCTGCTGAGCGGTTTCCACGGCCTGGGTGGCGGTTACGATCACGGCCTCGGCAAAGAAGTCGAGCCAGGCTTCCCAGTCACCGGTCAGGCGCACGTTGTTGAGCAGCTCGTAGTAATACTGCCGGTGCGTCTTGAAGTAGAGACTCAGGTAGAGCATCGGCTCCCGCAGCACCTTCTGCTCGTACAACAGCAGCGCGATCAGTAGACGTCCCAAACGGCCGTTGCCGTCCAGAAAGGGGTGGATCGTCTCGAACTGCACGTGGGCCAGCGCCGCCTTGAGCAGTACCGGGGTCGGCTCCGGCTGGTCGTGAAGGAAGAGCTCCAGCTTGCTCATGCACTCCAGCACCTCTTCGGCCGGAGGCGGAACAAAGGCCGCATCGCCCGGCCGGGTGCCGCCGATCCAGTTCTGGCTGCGCCGGAACTCGCCCGGGGTCTGATTGCTGCCCCGGCCCCTGGTCAATAGCACGCCGTGGATCTCGCGGAACAAGCGCAGCGACAGCGGTAGCCCTTCCTCCAGCAGGCGCAGGCCATGATCGAGGGCCGCGACATAGTTGCTGACCTCCCGCACGTCATCCAGCGGTACGCAGGGCTCCTGATCCAGCTCGAACAGCAGCAGATCCGACAGGGACGACTGCGTCCCCTCGATCATGGAGGAGAGCACTGCTTCCTTGCGGACATACATGTAGAGGAACAGCGATGTGTCCGGGAGCAGGGTCGAGATGCTGTCCAGCCGCCCAAGCGCCAGCAGCGCCTGGTCGAACTTGCTGTGCAGCTCCGGGGTCCAGTCCATGGGCGGACGCGGCGGCAGCGGCGTGGGCACGAAGGCCTGGGCCTTCTCACCCACCGTCGAAATGGTCACATATCTGCCTTGGAGTTCTCGCTTCATCTTGCCTGCCACGAACCTAAAATAAGATTCGCCTTTATTTTATTTTACCAGCACATCCTAAAATAAAGAGCTGAGAAGCAAAAATCAAGTGGATTTCCAAAGGGACCGCTTCGATTTCCTCAGACGAGCGTTCGACGTCGCAACGCACATGCTAAAGCAGAAAAAAATTTGAACCACGGCTCCGATTTTTCGGTTGCCGGAAAGCCCCTGTTGTCAGAGGGTTTCAGGCCGCTGCCCGGAATGGGCATTCTCCAGTGGTGGGAAGTACCGTTTCAACCCCATTTCCTTTTCAGTCACTAACAGATGCGCCAGGGCTTTGGCGATCCGGACAAAATGCAGGACAGGCAAATATAGGGGTGACGCACAAAACGCCCATTCGCGCAAGTTATCCGAGAGAGAAGTTGTGTTCTTGAAGATGGTGGAGGCGGCGGGAGTCGAACCCGCGTCCTGAATAAAAAAACCGATAGCTTCTACATGCTTAGTCGGAATTTTAATGTCGGTCAGCGAACGCGTTCCGACACGCTTTCGATGACCCAGCCGGCGTGAAAAAGATTCGGTTCTCGGCGAGCCGGCACCGCTTTCGAACCTACACCTGCTACTTGCGCCCGTTATCTTAGCAGGCATCCGACAACGGACGTCGCGGAACTTATGCCGCGAGGGCTAATTCTTCGTTAGCACTTGATTTTTTGGTCCGATGATTAACGAGGCCAACGAACCATCCTCGGCATGCCACCATCGGCGCATTTACTCAGTCGAATCCAATACGCCCCCTTACGATGACACTTTAAATTAACATATTCGTATGAACGGTCAAGCGGTTGGATGGCAAAACGGCTGTTTTCGAAATTCCCCGAAAGGTAATTATGAGAATCCCCAAGAAGCCGTTTGAGTTATATCGTGAACGGGGACGGAGAATTCGGAGTTGATTATTCAATTATGAAATCAAACACGAAGAGTATGAGGGCCACAAAAAAACGAGACCGGGATGACCGGCCTCGTTTAGTTGTATCGCTGTGTGCGAATCTATCGGCTTAGTAGTCCATTCCCGGGCCGCCCGGCATTTGCGGTGCCGGTTTTTCTTTTTCCGGGATTTCGGTAATGATGCATTCGGTCGTCAGGAGCAGACCGGCGATCGACCCGGCATTTTGGAGTGCCGTGCGTGTGACCATTTTCGGGTCGAGGACGCCCGCCTTCACGAGGTCTTCAAACTTGCCGGTAGCGACGTTGTATCCTTCGTTACCTTTACGACCTCTGACTTCCTGGACGATGATGGAGCCTTCGACGCCTGCGTTGCTTGCCAGGGCGCGGAGGGGTTCCTCGACGGCGCGCTTGACTATGTCGGCGCCGATCTGTTCGTCACCTTCGAGCTTGAGTGCGTCGATTGCAGGGATGCAACGGATCAGCGGCACACCGCCGCCGGCCACGATCCCTTCTTCAACGGCCGCGCGTGTGGCGTGTAGCGCGTCTTCGACGCGGGCCTTGCGTTCTTTCATTTCGGTTTCGGTAGCCGCACCGACGTTGATGACGGCGACGCCGCCTGCGAGCTTGGCGAGGCGCTCTTGGAGCTTCTCGCGGTCGTAGTCCGACGTAGTTTCCTCGATTTGGCGGCGCAGTTGTTTAACGCGGCCTTGGATATCGGAGGACTTACCGTGGCCTTCGACGATTGTGGTGTCTTCTTTGCCGACGGTGATGGATTTAGCGCGGCCGAGGTCATCAAGCTGGACAGACTCGAGCTTGACGCCGAGGTCTTCGCTGATGAATTTGCCGCCTGTAAGGATGGCGATATCCTCGCACATGGCCTTGCGACGGTCACCGAATCCGGGCGCCTTGACGGCGCAGACGTTGAGGGTACCGCGGATTTTGTTGACCACGAGTGTCGCGAGGGCTTCGCCTTCGATATCCTCGGCCATGATGAGCAACGGTTTGCCGGTCTTCGCCGTTTGTTCGAGGACAGGCAAGAGGTCCTTGAGGTTGCTGATCTTCTTTTCGAAGATAAGGATGTACGCGTCCTCGAGCTTGACCTCCATTGTTTCGGCGTTTGTCACGAAGTAAGGCGAGAGGTAGCCTTTATCGAATTGCATACCCTCGACTACTTCGAGTGTGGTCTCGATGGACTTGGCTTCTTCGACGGTTATAGTGCCGTCCTTGCCCACCTTGTCCATGGCGTCGGAAATAATTTCGCCGACGGTGACATCCCAGTTTGCCGAGACAGTGGCAATCTGCTTGATTTCCTCTTTATCCTTAACTTTCTTGGATATTTTGGCCAGCTGTTCGACGGCTGCGTCAACCGCCTTGAGGATACCACGCTGGAGGCTGATGGGATTTGCGCCAGCGGTTACGTTTTTGAGTCCGGCCCTGAAGATGGCTTCGGCCAGGACGGTTGCGGTGGTTGTACCATCGCCTGCAGCGTCGCTTGTTTTACTGGCGACTTCGCGCACCATTTGTGCGCCCATATTTTCGAATGGGTCTTCGAGTTCGATCTCCTTGGCCACGGTTACGCCGTCTTTAGTGACGGTGGGTGAACCGAATTTCTTGTCGAGGACGACATTACGCCCTTTAGGGCCGAGAGTGGCCTTTACGGCGTCGGAGAGTTTTTCGACTCCGCGAAGGAGGGTATGTCTAGCTTGTTCGTTGAATTTAAGTTGTTTTGCTGCCATAGGTCTAATGTGAGTTGTTTAGTTATTCAATAATTGCCAGGATATCGTCTGAGCTAAGGATTTTGTATTCCTTATCTTCCAGTTTGACTTCCGTTCCGCCGTATTTGCTTGTGAGTATGCGGTCACCTTTTTTAACTTCGAAGGGAACTTTTTCCCCTTTATCGTCGGTTTTACCGGTACCGAGAGCAACTACGGTTGCTTCGGTTGGTTTTTCTTTAGCGGTTTCGGGGATTATGATACCGCCTTTTTTTACTTCTTTCTCTTCGATCGGTTCGACGAGTATACGATCTCCGAGTGGTTTGATTTTCGTTGCCATAGTTTATTTAGCTTGGTTGGTGTTTGGTTTTCTTTTTTGATACCGTTGATTGCTACGCACCCGCGCAGCTGAAATCGGTAAATAGAGATTGCAAAACCATGAAATTCCATTTAGGCGCCCGGTTGCAATACCGGGCGCGGTTGTGAAATGTCATTCTTTCTTATCGTTTTCATCAACGACTTCCGCATCGATGATCGGGCCCTGATCCTTTTCCTGTGATGATTCACCGGAGCTGTCCTCGCCTTGAGTGGAGGACTCGCCGGATGAAGCTTGTTGTCCGGCGCCGGCGGTTTGTTCGGATGCGCTCTTGTAGAGCTCGGCCGATACGGCCTGCCATGCCTGTGTCAGGCGGTCGTTGGCCGATTTAATTGAGTCCGTGTCGTTGCCTTTCAGGGCTTCTTTGACGTCGTTGATGGCGGTTTCGATCTTCGATTTATTATCGCCGGAGATTTTCTCGGCGTTTTCACGCAACATCTTTTCAGACCGGTAGATTGTGTTGTCGGCTTCGTTGCGTAGTTCGATCTGCTCGCGTTTGCGCTTGTCTTCTTCGGCGTGCATTTCGGCCTCTTTCTGCATATTTTCGATCTCATCCTTCGAGAGGCCGCTGCTGGCGGTGATGGTAATCTTTTGTTCTTTGCCTGTGCCGAGGTCTTTAGCGCTGACGTGGAGTATACCGTTTGCATCGATGTCGAAAGTGACCTCGATTTGCGGTACGCCACGGGGTGCGGGCGGGATATCGGTCAAGTGGAACTTACCGATAGTCTTGTTGTCCTGCGCCATTTGACGTTCGCCCTGGAGGACGTGTATCTCGACGCCCGGTTGGTTGTCGGAGGCGGTGGAAAATATCTCGGACTTACGAGTCGGTATGGTTGTATTCCGCTCGATAAGTTTGGTGAACACGCCGCCGAGTGTCTCGATTCCGAGCGAGAGCGGTGTCACGTCCAGAAGTAAGACATCTTTGACGTCGCCTTTAAGCACGCCGCCCTGGATGCCTGCACCGATCGCGACGACTTCGTCCGGGTTAACGCCCTGATGCGGTTGTTTGTTGACCAGGGTTCTCGATGTCTCGACGACTCGCGGCATCCTGGTCATTCCGCCGACGAGCACCAGTTCGTCGACCTGGTTTTCGCTGAGTTCGGCGTCTCTGAGACAGAGTTTGACCGGATTGACCGTTTTTTCGAAGAGGTCGTCGCAAAGCTGCTCCAGTTTCGCCCTGGTGATGGATGTGGCGATGTGCTTCGGACCGGATGCGTCTGCGGTAATGAAGGGGAGATTTATATCGTATTGTTGTGTGCTTGAAAGGGCGATTTTAGCCTTTTCAGCCTCTTCCTTGATCCGCTGGAGCGCGTCCGGCTGATTCCGCAAATCCATCCCCTGATCGCGCTTGAATTCGTCGACGATCCAGTCCACGAGCCGGTTGTCCCAGTCGTCACCGCCGAGATGCGTATTACCGTTTGTGGCTTTCACTTCGAACACGCCGTCGCCGATCTCGAGGACGGAGATATCGAACGTGCCGCCGCCAAGATCATAGACCGCGATTTTTTCATCCTTTTTCTTGTCGAGTCCGTATGCCAACGATGCGGCAGTCGGCTCATTGATAATCCTGAGCACCTCGAGGCCGGCGATTCGTCCCGCGTCTTTAGTAGCCTGTCGTTGAGAGTCATTAAAGTATGCAGGGACAGTAATGACGGCCTGGGTGATTTTTTCACCGAGCCGCATTTCGGCGTCCGCCTTAAGTTTGCCGAGGATCATTGCGGAGATTTCGGGCGGACTATATTGTTTCTTTTCTCCTGCGACTTCGACTTCGACGGCGACATCACCATTGGGCGCCTCGACGACTTTGTACGGGACGCGTTTGATTTCTTCCTGTACTTCGTTGAATTTGCGTCCCATGAAGCGCTTTATTGAGAAGACGGTATTGTGGGAATTGGTTACCGCCTGTCTTTTAGCCGCTTCACCTACCAGGCGCTCGCCGTTTTTCGTAAATGCGACGATGGATGGGGTTGTGCGCCGGCCTTCAGAGTTTTCAAGGACAGCCGGTTCGCCACCTTCCATGACCGCCATGCAAGAATTCGTTGTTCCGAGGTCGATTCCGAGAACTTTAGCCATAACAAAAAACCTTTTTCTTTAAGTTTCGGTTAGCAGTGAAGCTAGATTGATGCCGACTTTTGGCATTATACATAACCCGCTATATATAAGGAACTTATAATAATTTCGATCAGCAAGAGCCTGTGTGACACGGTGTCACAATAGGGACATTATGTCTCTTTAGTGACAATATGACACATTGCGTATAGGTTGCATCGGTATACGGGAGAAAAATGAGTTATTGTAGGGTAAATAGGAAAGGGTAAATAGAAGGCCTTCGCAATAGACTATCTAATTACGTGGGATTGGTTTTCCGGTTCTGATTGTTGTTGAAATTCATTGGGATTAGAAGCGCGTTCCTCATTAGGCTGGGTTTGACCGGTGCCGAAACCCTTGTCGGTTGTTTGGGCGGTAAGTGGAGTATGTCCAATCTGCTGAAATTTCATGCTCAATATTTTGCTGACGCCGCTTTCTTCCATTGTCACACCGTAAATAATATCCGCAGTGGCGATAGTCCGTTTATTGTGGGTAATTATTACGAACTGCGAATACTTGAGGAACCGCTTTAATATCTTAATGAAACGATTGATGTTGGACTCGTCCAGGGGGGCATCCAACTCGTCGAGCACACAGAATGGGCTGGGACGCACCTGGTAGATGGCAAACAGGAGGGCAACAGCCGTCATAGTCTGTTCACCGCCGGAGAGGAGAGAAATATTCTTCAGCTGTTTTCCGGGGGGGCGCGCGACTATTTCGATACCGCTTTCGAGCACATCTTCTCCTTCCGAGAGTACGAGGTCGGCTTTACCGCCACCGAAGATTTCCGTGAATAATTTGCTGAAGTTCTCGCGCACCTGGTTGAAGGTGGTGATAAACATCTCGCGTGTTTGGGTGTTGATTCTGTTGATGACCTCGACAAGATGCTCCTTTGCTTTGATCAGATCATCGTATTGCTCGGAAAGGAAGCTGAAGCGTTGTTCGGTTTCCTCGTATTCTTCGATGGCAACAAGATTGACGGCGCCCATTTCCTGGATGCGTTTTGTCAAGGCACCTACCTTTTCGGTAACTATTTCCCAATCGGTGGAAAGCTCGTTTTCTTCCATTTCGTGCAACGACAACATTGCAATGTCCTCGCACCTACTATCAGCGGTATTAACCGTAAAATACTGCCTTTGTACATCGGAGAGTGAAATCTGGTATTTTTGGTTAATACGCTCTTTCAGGTTTTCGACGGACATATTTTTTTGAGCGAGGTCCAGTTCGACGGATTTGAGGTCCTTTTCGAATTTAGCGAGGTTGTTTCTTTGGGTTTGCAGCAATTCATCATCGGTATTGAGAGTTTTTTCCGCCTGGCTCCGCTGAGACATGAGCTCCGTGATTTCAGATGTTGTTTTCTCGCAATCCCGGCTAAATGAATCTATTTGGTTTTGAGCCTCTTCTATTTCAGTGTCACACTGTTTTTTTCGCTTTGAAATGTTGTCGATTTCGTTCCGACGCTGATGGATCAATTGTTCAAGTTCGGTGGTTCGCTGTTGTATTTGTTTTACCTGCTGTTTTGTGGAAGCGATGAACTGTTCTTCGGAGGCGAGAGCGACGTTGGTTTCGTTCTGTGCGGCAAGTGCGGCTTCACGTTTTGCGCGTCCTTGCTCCAACTCGGAGTTGATTTCGGATATCCGCAGCTTCAATTCTTCTTCTTTTTCGTTTAATTCTGCTGCTTCCCTGGACAACTCCGTTAATTCCAGGTCATCGGAGTCTTCTTGTTTTTGGAGTGATTCAATTTCGAAATCGACTGTATCGTATTTTTGGGTCAGCACTTTGACGGCATTTTCGAGTGTTTTACATTCGGTTTGTTTGGAAGCCAAGTTAACCTCGCAATCACGCAGCCGAGATTGTTCCTGAACGAGGGATTTTTTGAGCTCGGCCAGTTTATTTGTTGATACGTCCTTGGAATCTCGAACCTGAGATATCCGCTCGTCCAAATCCGAGAGTTCGGCCTTAAGTGAGCGTATTTCATTTTTTCTGCGGAGTATGGAAGTAATCACGCCCTCGTTTTTTGTATCTCCTCCATTGAACACACCGTGTCGCGACAGGAATTCGCCGTCCAAGGTTACGAAATCGAATTCTCCGGGATACTGTTTCCATGAATCGATTGCGGACTGAAGGCTATCGACCACCTGGGTTTTTTCGAGAAGGCCGTAAAGGATCGTCTGAACGGACTGATCCGCTTTAATAACGCTGAGGGCATGAGTCGCATTATCGATGGTTTTCCATTGAGACTGATTATTTATTGGATCAGGCTCAGGCTCCTCATCCACGGCACAGATAAATTCACGGCAGGCAAAAGAAAACAGGGATAGGAATTTGAATTTGTCTTCCTTTTCTAATCGGTTGTTTCGGATACGGTCTTTATTTTGAAGGAGCGCCCCGATGGTGTTTGAATTCTCTGTAAGCTCGAGTGCTATAATAGTGGCGCGACCTTTATTGTTTGTTTTCAGTTCTTCAATAATGCGGTCGGCCGTTTTCGGTTTATGCGTAATTACGGCCTGGATATTATGTCCCAGCGCAGTTTCAACTGCGGGGACGTAATGATCCGGCACGGAGATTTTTTCGACAAGGACGCCGAGGAGTTCCGGGCTTTTGTCGAGGGCGGCGAGGGTGCCTTCACTGAAGCCGTCATGCTCGGCCTGGAGTTGCTCAAGAACACTCAGTCGTGATTTGACCGCCGTCTGTTTGCGGAGCAATTCGTCCAGGTCATTATCGATCGAACTTATCTCCGTTTGCAGCTCAACTTCTCCGGTAACTTTCTCATTGACAAACGCTTCAAGTTCGTTTAATGAGTCATTTTCTTTTTCCAGCTCTTGGCGGAGTTGTTTCAATTTCTCTTGGTTTTTGTATATTTCATCCTCGAGTTGTAGTTTTTCGGAGGTGATCTTATCCAATGTCGTCCTATTACCTTTGCGTCGCAACTCGAGTGAATTAATCTGGTTATGGGATTTGCCGGTCGACTGAGCGGCTTCAAAGGCGGATGATTGAGCATGACTTAATTCATCCTGAAGGTGGCGCAGTTTCTCATCGGCGGCTTGTCGGGATTTCTGTTTACGCTCTAGTTCGATGCGGAGTTCTTGCGATTTCTTCTCCGATGCATCGAATTTATTCGACAGTTCCGATAATCGGTTTTGAGAGGAGGCGAGGCGTTCGGTGCTTTCTGTTATGTCGGAGAGCGCATTTGCATTTTGCAAATCTAGTTCGGAGCGGCGCTGTTCGTTAAACCCAATGGCGTTCTCACAGTTTGTTATCTGGGCCTTGAGGTTAAGTTGTTCCTGTTGTTTTTGGCTTATGGAATGGTCGATTTCAGCAAAGCGGCGTCTTTCCGCTTTTATCCTGACCTCGCATTCAGATATGATTCTCGAAAGCTCGTCAATCTTCCGTTGGTTTTCTTGGAAACGATTCTCTAAACCCTCGATCTCCAACATCATCGTATCGAATCGATACCGAGCCAATTGTGTCTCTAAAAATTGAAGTTGCGACGTCAATTCCTTATAACGTCGAGCCTTACCGGCCTGACGTTGGAGTGATCCAATCTGCCTTTTGACTTCGCGAATGAGGTCCGATACACGAAGCAAATTCTGCTCCGTATACTCCAGTTTCCTAATAGCTTCTTTCTTCTGGGACTTGAATTTCGTTATTCCGGCCGCTTCTTCAAAGATAAGCCGGCGGTCATCGGGACGACTCGACAGCACCTGAGTAATATGCCCCTGCGCCATGATGCTGTAACTGGAGCGCCCTATGCCCGTGCCCATGAAGAGCTGATGAATATCCTTTAACCTACATTGTGTTTTGTTGATAAAGTATTCGCCTGCCCCGTCACGATAAACCCTCCTTGATATGGTTATCTCGTTGTAATCGAGCTCGATCCCGGCGGCTTTCAACCGCTCTTCATCAACGTCTCCCAATGTGAGTGAGACTTCGGCAAGACTCAGCGGCTTCCTTTTGTCTGTTCCATTGAATATTACATCCGCCATTTCACCGCCACGGAGGGCCTTAGCCGACTGTTCGCCCAGCACCCAACGCACCGCATCGGCAACGTTTGACTTACCGCATCCGTTAGGCCCGACGATTGCGGTAATCCCGGGCATAAACCGAAGCGTGGTCTTGTCGACAAACGACTTAAAACCTAAAATAGTCAAACTTTTCAAATACATGACCCAGAGCTAAGAAAACTGAAAAAGACCCTCAACGTAAAGCCAAAACCAACACATGATGTAGTTAGAGGAACCATTGTGTAGCGATTCGGCGCGGCGGGGATTTACCAGGACAAAATTATGCTGCAGTTTCCTTGCTGAATTCAGAAATTGATATCACATTAGACCCAATATTTATGAATTGAGTGCAAAGGTAAGGCATATGAACGACAATTATCGGATAGAGTCTGATTCCATGGGAGAAATGAAGGTCCCCTTGGAAGCATACTACGGTGCACAGACGGCGCGGGCGGTCGACAATTTCCCGATCAGTTCGCTGAGATTCCCGCGATCGTTTATAAAGGCGTTGGGATTGATCAAAAAGCATGCAGCGCAGGCAAACCGTGAGCTTGAATTAATCAGCTCGGACACGGCGCAAGCGATAGCCGAAGCGGCCAGTGAGGTAGCGGCGGGGAAATGGGATTCGCAATTTGTTGTAGACATCTTCCAGACAGGTTCCGGTACTTCTACAAATATGAATGCGAACGAGGTCATCGCCAATCGCGCTGCTGAAATCCTGGGAGGAAAGCGCGGCGACAAATCGGTTCATCCCAACGACCATGTGAATCGCGGGCAATCGAGCAACGATGTCATACCGACGGCGATACATATTTCCGCACTGACAAGCATCCAACACGATTTAATCCCAGCGCTGAGGGAGTTACATGGCGCGCTTCAAGTCAAGTCGGAGGAGTTCATGGAGATTATCAAGATCGGCAGAACGCATCTTCAGGACGCCACACCCATCCGGCTCGGCCAGGTTTTTAGTGGTTATGCAGACCAGATTTCTCACGGGATCAGGCGATTGGAAGCCGTGATTCCGAATCTAAGTGAGCTAGCTCTTGGCGGAACGGCGGTTGGAACCGGCATAAACACACATCCTGAATTCGCGCCAAAGACAATCGCCGGTATTTCACGGGAGACCGAATTGCCTTTTCGCGAAGCGCCGAATCACTTTGAGGCGCAGGGCGCGCGAGACGCCTGTGTCGAAACCGGCGGCGCACTTAAGACACTCGCCGTCAGCTTAATAAAAATTGCAAACGACATCAGGTTCTTGGGTTCAGGGCCCCGATGCGGCTTGGGCGAGTTAAAGCTTCCCCCTACTCAACCGGGTTCTTCGATAATGCCGGGCAAGGTAAACCCGGTTATGTGCGAAATGGTCATACAAGCAGGCGCACAAGTGATAGGAAATGATTCAACCATCGCTTTCGGCGGTTCTTTCGGAAATTTCGAGTTGAATGTAATGCTGCCGGTCATTGCGTATAACCTTCTTCAGTCTATCGACCTTCTTGCAAACGCCTCTCGAACGTTCTCCAAGCGCTGCATCGAGGGACTTGAAGCCGACGCCGAGAAGTGCGCCGGAACGATTGAGCAGAGCCTGGCAATGTGCACTTCACTAGCGCCGGTAATAGGCTACGACAACGCAGCCAAGATCGCAAAAACGGCGTTCGAAACAGGCCGCACCGTCAGAGAAACAGCATTGGAAATGTCCGAACTCGACAAAGCACAGCTGGATGAACTCCTCGACCCGGCAAAACAGACATCACCCGGTCTCAAGCACTGATGTCATGCCGAATTCTTGGCGTCCAACTCCAAGTTTTTGCGCGCAACTTTTAAAACTAGAAAAGGTTTAATCCTAAAATGAGATTCGTTGGAGCCGAACTAATTCTTCCGGATCGGATCGTCCCAGGTATTGTACACGTTGAAGGCGACCGCATAACCGGCATATCGCCGGGTATCCAACAAAAAAATGAAACCGAATCCGGTGTGATCGACCTGCAAGGCGGCTATCTGGCGCCGGGATTTATCGACCTCCATATCCACGGCGGTCTTGGACACGATACAATGGAGGCCGATACGGTGGTCTTTCGGAAGATCGCAGACTTCCACATCTCAGGCGGCACGACCTCACTGGCGCTGACCACGGTATCGGCGTCAAACGAAGAAATCCTGCGTGTACTTGCCACCGCTTCATCCCTCCTGGGAAAGGCCCTCGGCGGCGCCAGAATCTTAGGAATTCACCTGGAAGGCCCGTACCTATCAGAAAAGAAGAAAGGCGCGCATGCACTAAATTCGATCAGACCGCCCCTCGCGGATGAGTGGCGTCGGTATTTGGACTACGCCCCGCTAATAACGCAAATGACCCTCGCACCGGAACTCGAAGGTGCCTGTGATTTGATCAAGGCCTTGCGCCAAAATGGAGTCATTGCCTCGGGCGGACACTCCCTTGCGACGGAGAAGGAGCTGACCGCCGCCCTGGACGCAGGGATGAATCATGCCACACATACATTCAACTGCATGGGCACGGCCGTCAAGCTGGGCCCATATAGGATTGCCGGAATGCTCGAATTCGCACTGGCATACCCGGAAATCCGTTGCGAACTGATCGCCGACGGTAAACACGTATCTCCGACGTTGATGCGAATGGTTTGGAATGCCAAAGGCGATGACGGAGTGTGCCTTGTAACCGACGCAATGGGCGGCGCGGGATTACCGATAGGCGCCAAGTACCGCGCAGGCTCGGAAAACTCGCCGATGGCAATGGTCGAAGAAGATGTCGCAATGCTCGAGGACGGCTCGGCGCTTGCCGGCAGCATTCTTACAATGATCCAGGCCGTAAGGAAAACGGTGGAACTGGTGAATGTACCGCTTCACACAGCCGTCAAAGCCGCATCATTGAATCCGGCCGAGCAACTCGGGAAAGACAATGAGCTGGGCTCGATCGAAATAGGAAAGAAGGCGGACTTGGTATGGTTCGACAAGCAATTCAATGTCCGGGGTGTTTGGATCGATGGTGAAATGAAATATCATAATCGGAATATTTAGACTTTTATAAATATTTCATCGAGTCTATTAAGAAGATATGGCAGGACATAGTAAATGGGCCAAGGTCAAACACTTCAAGGGAGCAATCGACGCCAAACGCTCCAGGATATTCGCAAAACTAAGCAGAGAAATCACCGTTGCGGCGAGGCTGGGCGGCGGTGACCCCAATATGAATCCCCGATTGCGTTTGGCTCTATTAAAATGCCGGTCTGCAAACATGCCGGCGGAAAACGTCGAACGCGCCATCAAGAAAGGCACCGGCGCCGGTGGAGCCTCGAATTTCGAAGACCTGGTCTACGAAATCTACGCACCCAACGGCGTCGCATTGCTCGTGGAATTAAGCACGGACAACAGGAATCGGACAGCGGCCGAGATCAGGGCGTTACTCAACCGTAACGGCGGGAGCATGGCCACCACAGGCGCGGTTACCCACTTATTCCAGCGCAAAGGTCAAATCATAGTCGAGCGCGCAGCCGCCGATGAAGATAAGCTGATGGAGCTGGCGATCGAAGCAGGCGCAGAAGACCTAAAGGTCGAAGAAGAGGGATTCGAAATACTCACCGACCCCTCCGCATTCGAATCCGTCCATAAACAGCTCGAAGAAAAGGGCATCCAATGCGAAGTGGCGGAAGTCACATATCTCCCGACACTCACTGTCCCACTGGACGAAGGCGCAACAAAACAGGTTTCAAAGCTTATAGACGCACTTGAAGAACACGACGACGTGAATGAAGTCTATTCCAATGCGGAATTCCCGCCTGAAGCAGACGCAGAATGACAAGACGCAAGGCCGGGATTCAGCCACGTTTCGATAACAAAGTGAACACAGCAACATAACCTCTCATGCAAAAACACTCCGCGCCCATACACCAACGCATAATGGAGCGGTTGTGTGCGCTGCTGAATAGATACCCAGCTTGGTTTGTCCTGCCCCAAATCCTTTTGGCGGCATTGGCTGTTTTTTACACCATTAAGAACCTGGAATTCACCACGGATCGCAACGTCCTTGTAGGTTCCGATAGGAAATATCACAAGGACTTCATGCGATTCCAAGATGAATTCCAGCCGCAGGATGACCTTGTTGTTGTTATCGAAAGCGAGGATATGAGCAAAAACAGGCGGTTCGTGGAAACGTTGGCAGCACGGCTGCAGGGACGGACAAACCTGTTTTCCGAGGTGTTCTTCAAAGGTGACTTGAAGTTACTCGGTAAGAAGGCGCTGCTTTTTCTACCGGAGGAAACACTGCGGGACATGCTCCAAATGCTCCGCGAGTACCGCCCGTTTATCCAAAAATTCAGCAACGCCCAAACACTGGAGGGACTATTCCAACTGGTCAATAATCAATTTCGTACAGCAAACAACGAGGACTCGCCGGAAAACAGATCGATGGTAAATGCCATCCCCGCCTTAAAACGGATCATCGAAGATGCATCCAAATGCCTTGATCGCGCCGGTCGAATGGTTTCCCCGGGCATTTATGCGCTATTCGGGGCGGAAGATGAAGCGGAAAGCGAGATATACGTTACCTTTGCTGAAGGCAGGATTTATTTACTTACGGCAAAGGCAGCGAGCAAAGAGACAACGCCGGAAGCCATTGCCTACCTGCGCAACGCCATTGAACTCACCCAACGCCAAGTCCCCGGTGTCAATGTCGGCCTCACCGGCGAACCGGTGCTGGAACTGGACGAAATGAGTCAATCTAAGAGAGATACACTCACTGCGTCCATCGTATCATTTATCCTGGTTACCATTATCTTCATATTCGGCTATCACGAGACGGGACGTCCCCTAAAAACCACTGCATGCCTGCTTCTCGGCCTCATTTACACGATGGCGTTTGCAACACTCACAGTGGGTTATCTGAATATATTGACGATTACATTCCTGCCCATGTTAATCGGCCTGGCAATCGACTTCGGCATCCATCTCGTCACCAGGTTCGAGGAGGAACTGCAGCTCGGAAAAACCAAGCACAAGGCCATTGAAACCGCGCTCGTGTTTACCGGCAAAGGTATTTTCACAAGCAGTGTGACGACATCCGCCGCTTTCTTTGCTATGGCATTTACAGACTTCAAGGGTATCCAGGAGATGGGCATAATCTGCGGCGGCGGTATGCTTATTTGCCTGATACCGATGACGACCGCCCTGCCGGCGCTTCTGCTCCGCGGGAAACAAAATATAATTGACCACAAGATACACAATCGCAGAGATCACCGCCGGATAATAGAGCAATTCTACCTTAACCGCCCTGGATTAATCCTCACCGTTACGGGTGCAAGCCTCATACTCGCCGCAACGGGATTTAATCGCGTGTTCTTCGATTATAACCTGCTGAACTTGCAGACACGCGGACTGGAATCGGTCGTATTCGAACGGAAACTGATCGATTCAACCTCCAAGTCGGTGCTTTACGCGGCCGTTGTTACCGATACGGCGGAAAAAGCCGTCGATCTCAAAAAACAAATCGAGCGTCTCCCTTCAGTTGCCGACGTCGAATCAGTGGCGCAATACTTTGTCGAAAATCCGGATACAAAATTACAACTCATCGATAAGATAAAAGGGCCGGCGGCCGAAATTGACTTTCCGGAAGTCGATTCAAAGAATATTGACCCGGGCGCACTAAACCAAACACTATGGTCGCTCCAAGGTTACCTGGGACTGGCCTTAAGGCAACTCCCCGATGCAGCGACGCAAAACGGCGTGGAACAGAAGCTCAGAGACTTGAGGAATGCAATCATCGCTTTCAGAACCAGGTTGTTAAATCACCGAGATAAGGAGGCCTTAACGGAATTAACCGCATATCAAGAGGCCTTATTCCAGGATGTACGCGAAACATTTCATGCCATAGAACAACAGGATACTTCCGGCGGCCTTACACCCGGCGACCTGCCTGAATCAATACGCAACCGGTTTATCGGGCGCACCGGCAAACACCTGCTCCAAGTCTACCCCAAAAAGGACGTCTGGCAGCGCGAAAACCAGGAAGAATTCATTTCCCAAATAAGGAAAGTCCATAACAAGGTCACCGGCGCCCCTGTTCAACTCTACGAATACACCACACTCCTTAAGAACAGCTACATAAACGCCGCGTATTATGCCATCGCCGCCATTTGCATAATGAGTTTCATACACTTCAGAAATTTCATCACCGTTGTCCTCGTTCTCCTGCCCGTCGGAATCGGTAGCGCCTGGACGGTAGGCATAATGGGGCTGACCGGAATCCCGTTCAACCCCGCCAACATAATGACCCTCCCCCTGGTTGTCGGCATTGGTGTAGCCAATGGTATCCATATCCTTAACCGCTACACGGAAGAAAAGCATCCAGCCATACTCGCCAAGAGCACCGGCAAAGCAATAATCGTATCGGCATTGACCACAATAGCCGGCTTCGGAAGCCTTAACCTGGCAAAACATCAGGGTATCGCAAGCCTCGGATTTCTCATGTCCGTAGGAACCGCATCCTGCATGTTAGCCTCATTGGTATCCTTGCCCTCAATACTCCAGCTGAAAAACCGTTTTGCCGGAAAAAGAAAGGCCCGATGACGAAAAAGCACAATCATCACCGGGCCGGGAGAAATCGAGACCGAAAACTTCATCTCTTCACCGCTGATCAAGGTTTTTAACGCTGTTTTCGCATCGGTATTACCTGAAACCCTTCTCAATACCTTCAGACCGGTTGAGCGCCATTGCCCCCACTGGAACGACATCATCCTTCAGTGCGGACAACGCAACGCATGGCCCCGGCTTAAAGGCATCCATAAGATAATTCGGCAATTTCTCGGCCACGCACGCCCTGAATTGTTCGCCTATTTTAGTAAGCCCCCCGCCTAGCACCACTATTGCCGGATGCAGTAGATGAACCGCATGTGAAACTCCAAACGCAAGATCATCCGAGATTTCATCCAGGATATCCCATGCCAGTCTATCCCCATCATTCAGGGCGGCAACCAAGTGCCGCGCCTCATTCCCAGGATACTGCCCCGCCATTGAACACAGCTTGCTCGACGACCGGACATCCGCTAACGCCCGAATCTTCGCATCCACCGCCCATCCGGAACACGCTTCCTCCACGATGCGACCGTTGCGATCAAGACGAACATGCCCTATTTCAACTTCTCCCGGAACAGCCCCGTGGTAAATTCGACCATCAACCACCAATCCTCCGCCAACACCACTACCCAAAGTAATGTATAAAAGCGGGCTATGGCCTTTACCTGCGCCATACGCGGCCTCACCCAGCGCCGCTACATTTGCGTCGTTGTCAATCCTTACAGGACACTCAACTCTGTCCTTAATCCAGCCGGCCAGATCGAATCCGTCCCATCCTTGAATATGGTGTGACTTGATTATCCGCCCCGATCTCCAGTCCACCGGCCCGCCAAAACCAATTCCCAAGCCCCGGGGGCTCCCCTCTATAGTGAGTTTCTCGATGGAATCGCGGATTTGCTCCAATATACCCTTCGATCCACCCTGTTTGTCGACTTGAAGCCTAAGCCTCTCGATAATCCCGCCGTCCGGAGCAACGGTCGCTGCCTGAGTCTTCGTCCCGCCTATTTCTATGCCGATAAAGTAGTCTTCCATTGGTACAACAGGTAAAATACCTACGCTCATTATTTCCCGTTAATTCTTTATCTCGCACTCCACATTTTCTCAATCAACTTATTCATGAAAGATTCAACTGTAGGGACAGGCTGTTGCAAACTGCAGGGTCAGGCTATTACAACCTCTCCCAAAACCGAGAAAATCGGCTATTTTCAGACGTTTTTTCCACGTGTCAACGGTTTTGCAATTGCAGGGTCGTTGCAGGGTCAGGCTATTAATGAGTAACACTGGAACATATCTTATCCATATTATCCTGTTCCAATTTCGTCTGAATCATCTCAAAATTCCCATCCAAGTGGGAATAAACGGGGTAAAAATTCAATTGGTGTCATAAAATGCTTGTATCATTTCCAAACGTTGGTCATTATCCGGCCTGAAGAATGCCTTAAGTCTAATTTAAGATACAATTTTAAGACACTAGTGAAATTTGTGTTAACAACCTCGAAAGGAGAAACGCTATGAAGAAGTTGACTGCTGTGGTGGCCTTGATGGCCGTTTATACGCTGGCGATGTGCTTTGTACTAATCGGCTCGATCTCGACCGAGTTGATGGACAGATTATCCATTGATAAGGGGGAACTGGGTACAATGGTCTTTTCAATGTTCCTAACAGCGATGATTGTGCAGATATTCATCGGCCCGCTAGTCGATAAATTAGGATATAAAATTTTTGCGATTACAGGTTTTATCGTGGTAAGCGCCAGTACATTCCTGATGGCGCTTGCAAATACTTTCCCTCTTGCGGTACTTGCCTCGGTATTTCTGGGTATCGGCGCAATTTGCCTTAACACCGTGGGAAACACTCTATTACCGGTGGTTTTGTTTGAGGGCAAAGACCCGGCACGCGCCGGTAACTTCGGAAACGGATTCTTCGGTCTTGGACTCGTTCTGACCCCGTGGATCATCACAGGTCTGAAGCAGGTCGGCATGGCCTCGACAGGTTCGATAATCGTGTTGGGAGTAATAGTGCTGGTCTTCCTTATCTTCGGAATAATCGCATCGTATCCACAAGTGGCCACTGGATACGAGATATCCATGTTCTTTAAACTCCTGCCGCAGGCCGCAGTGATCGTGGCAGCCCTGGCCTTGTTCTGTTATATGTCCCTCGAACAAACGATGAGCACATGGCTGAAGCCGTATTTAACAGAGGTTTTTGAAAGCGAAGACACAGCAGGATTCTTCTTTGGATTCTTCGGAATTTGCATAATGGCAGGTCGTTTCGCCGTCTCCGCGATCAAGAATATAACGGCTATAGGCACCAAACTGATTGTAGGCGTATGCGTCCTGGCGATGATCGCTATAGGTTTGCTCATTACCACTGAATCTCCGGTGGTGTCGGTAATCGCCGTTGTCCTTATCGGCTTTGCCTTTGCGCCTATCTTTCCGACCGTGGTTGGTGTCACCTTCTCGAAATATGAACCGAGAATGTACGGAACCATTTTCGGTATTATATTCGCGGTAGGCTTGCTCGGCAGCATGACATTACCGAAGGTGATCGGTAATGTGGCCGAGGACAAAGGATTCAAGGCCGCTTTCCCCATCGCCATAGGCATGGCTGCGGTGCTTTTGATAATCGGCATAATTATGGGACAATTACGAGGAAAACCGGAAAAGGCCGAACAACAAGCAGAAGGCACCGAGGAGAAAGATACGGATGACCAAGGTCAAAAAGACCAAGGCTAAATAAAGCATAACTTATCGAATCTCTGTTCGAATGAAGACAGCGCCTTTCCCGGGCGCTGTCTTTTTTGTATGTTCAAATAATTACTATTCTACTCATTTATCAAAAGTTCCGTTATAGCTCGCTATGAATGCTAAAAAGGGGCGTCTCCGCCCCTTTTCGCGTATATTGTTTTACTTACTCGGCCGACTCCCCCAACTAAAACCGCCAGCTCAAACCGAATTCAAGGCTGTCTTCACTTAAAGAAGACTCGATACGGGCCGGATTACCGAGTACGTCCGGACCCTGCTCGCTGATTGAATTCTCGAATGCATGCATGTATCCGAGGTTCAGGCTGAAATTATCCGTAACATTATAACCGAATCCCAAGGTAACATGGTGTTCGATAACGGCCGGGAACCCGACAATTCGAAACGTCTCGTAATAGTATGTCGGTATGTTCTTGCCTTGAACCGACGTGGTACTACCCGCAGCCCAGTTGTTATGTTCGTTAACAGGATTGTTGCCATAGCTATACCCGGCCCTCAGGAAAAGTTTCTCCGGCAGTACGGCATACTGGCCGCCGACCCCCACAATCCACTGGTCTTCCCAGTCAAAATCGTCGTAGCCGTTCGCACCGCTCCAGTTCACCCATCTGCCGTCGACTTCCAGGAGCAGGCGTTTCTTGAACAGCTCATAAGCAATACCAACACCAACCCGCTGCGGCGCCTCGAGCTTCAGCGTGTCCATCGAGCCGTCGCCGTCGAAATCCGTCACCCTGTCATGACTAACCTCCTGCGGGGAAATATACGAAAAACCGAGGCTTAAGTCGTCGGTCATTTTATAAATGAACCCCGGTTGCGCGCCTATCCCGTATCCGGATGAAGACCCCTCACCCAAGTCGAGTGTTGCATAATCGACGTGCATCGCGGCGCCGACTGACATATTCGGCGTCAGTCTATACGAAAGCGAAGGCGCGAATTTCATTATTTGAAGATTCGAATACTTACCCGCAATGAGCGGCGGGCTGCCGGCGCCTCCTATCGGCCGATCGACATCCGTATTCCGATAGTCCACTCCCAAGCCACTCACTCCATAAGCAGCCAAACCGAATCGCCACTTCATTTCCTCCGGTTTATCTCCTCCGAACGGCACCGATAAGCCGATCGCAGGGATTGCAAAAATAGTCTCGTGCCCCTCGGCCTTGTATGTGCCGCCTGCATTACTAACCTTCGTATCAACATGCGGCATGAACAACGTCCCCGCGAAATCGAACTGCGATTGCGGACAATACGGACCAAAACACATGGCCGCCGGATTATCGAATACGGCGCTTATTGCATCCTGCGGATTTGCCAAACCTACTCCGCCCATGGCCCTTGCATTAGGGCCTACGGCGAGCATGTTATCGCCGTTGGTAGCCCACGCCGTCGAGGAAAACGCCGTGAGTGTCGTAACAACTGCCAGTATCTTTGCTGTTCTGTTCATTCCTGGTACTAGATTTATGGTGTATGTTTAAGCCACCGCCTCACAACTTCCACGGCGGTTATTCATCAAGCCGCATATTAAAAACGGAGCCGATCCGCCCAGGAAAGACTCCGCTACTATACACACGGCTTCCTGTATCAGGTGAATATTATCTCCGCCCCCGCAGAAAGTTCGTAGAATTCTCCCACGGTAAGCACCTTATCCACCTGTGGACAGAAATCCTGCATTTTTAATTTGAACATGTCAACAGTAGCTTTGCATGCGTAAAGACTGCCCCCGGCGTCATGAATCATCTCGACAAATTCGCTTACCGGCGGGATATCGAGTTTTTCCATCTCCTTCTTCATCATGGATGTCGCAAAGGCGGACATGCCCGGCAAGGCACCCATCCATGTCGGCATGCTCATCCCCATAGGCGTAGGCACGCACATCGCGGGATTACCGACAGTGGCCACCTTCAGCTTGTCCATCTTCTTCTTGACCACGGCATGAAGACCGAAGAACGTGAAAAACAACGATGCCTCGATCCCCTCCATACGCGCCCCGTTGGCCATTATCAAACCCGGATACACTCCATCCAATGTACCCTTGGACACAATTACGGAAACCTTCCTGATCTTTTCGTTCTCTGTCATCAACACTCCCTTCTTTAACTAAACGCAACTTGCAGGCTTCGGGTAACCGGCTATCTTCGCGGCCTTCTTGACCGGGCCATCGGGGAACAACGTGTATAGTTCCTTTGTTGAGATACCGCCTACCTTGTTCATCCTGCGTATACCCGGAACCGCACCCTTCTCCTTGAAGTCTTTGTCGATAAATTCCAATACCTTCCAGTGGTCATCCGTTAATTCAATCCCCTCTTCAGCCGCAATAGCGGCGGCCACTTCGCGATCCCACTGTTCATGCTTCACCATGAATCCGTCGTCCGTTACTTCAATCGTTTTTCCAGCTATTTGTTTTTCTGCCATAATCAATTACCTAGTTTTGTGTCTTTCCTTGTTTTCCGTTTAACCACAATCTTCATGCAGACTCAGGCACCGCCAGGCCTACCGGTATCTTCTTACCCGCGTAACTCATCCTTTGCGTGATACCGGGCAACGGCAGCCCCTTGAGCAGCATGTTCCAGTAAATCCATTTGAAGGCCATTTTTCCAAAATGATTAATCCGTGTTTCTTTCAGCAATCCAAATGGGCCGATGCCGGGTATTGGGAACGATCCGGGAACCGGTTCCAGGGTGTAATTAAAATCTAAGAGAAATCCCTTCCCGTGTCCCGATTCGATAAAGCAATTCGCATGACCGTCGAATTCCTCACGCAACGGCGCGTTCTTTATGTAGCTGAGGATGTTCTCACCAAGAACCTCGGACTCGAAATGCGCCACTGATCCGGCCTTGGATGTGGGAAGATCGGTCGCATCGCCGATTACAAAGATGTTTTCGTGTTGCTTGGACTGTAACGTGTGCCTGTCGGTGGGGACAAAGTTGAATTCATCGCCCAGGCCGGAGCGCTCTATCGCCGCATCCCCCATGTTCGTCGGCACCGTAACCAATAGGTCATAATCGACCACTTTATCGTCCCATGAGACAATCCGGTGACGCTCGTTATCCACGTTTCCTATGTTGAAATCATTGACTACCTTGATCCTCTTCTCCTCGAGCAAGTGTCCAAGTACACCCGCCGCTATTGGTTTTGTAAACGCGCCCGATAACGGCGTCACATAAACTAGTTCAGTCTTTTCACGAAGACCCCGTTCTGAAAGCCACGAATCGGCGAGGAATACAAACTCAAGCGGCGCTACTGGACATTTGATCGGCATCTCACTCACATGCATCACCAGACGTCCGCCACGCCAATCCTTCAGTTTTTCCTGCAACGCTGCCGCACCATCAACGGTATAAAAATCGAATATCCGATTCCGCCAGTCGGTGCCCATCATCCCCTCAACCTGATCCGGCACCGTCCTCACCCCTGTGGCAATAATCAGAATGTCATAGGAAACTTCGACACCATTGCTCAACATCACTCGGCTCTTTTCAGCGTTCACCCTGTCGACCGAAGACTCGATATATTCCACATCACGCGGAATAAATCGGCGCTTAGGCTTCTCCACATCCCGATCCGAATAAATACCAAAGGGCATGAAAAGGAATCCCGGCTGGTAATAATGCACCGGATTCTGATCGATTATCTTTATGTTCCACGACCTTCTATCCACACTCTTCCGAAGCCGGTTGGCCATAATGGTGCCGGCCGTGCCTGCGCCTAATATTACTATGTCCTTCATCTTATTCTGTAGGTTCCAAAAACTCTTTTCGTAAAAAACCGACAAGATTCCGCACCTTCTCATTTGATAACGTGTAGAGAATCCGGTTCTTCTCCCGCCGCTTGGAAATTATCCCCGCAAGCGTGAGAATCTTGAGCTGCTGCGAAATATTCGTAAGCTTTCCGGCATCAATTATGTCCACTATCTCGTTAACACTGAATTCACCGTGTACGAGTAGACATACGATCCGGAACCTCGCTTTATTGGATATCAGCTGAAATAATCCAATAACCTTGGTGCAAAGGAGATCGTTCCTCCTGAACTCATCTTTAATCTGACTAGTAAGATCATTCATTAGTTCAATAATCATTAAATTATGAAACCATTAAAGTCAACACGAAGAGGGAAAGTAGAAGTTGTAGTTATATTATTAATAAGTTTTGGTCATGCCCGCCTGCGCGCAACTCGGAAAGATAGACCTCTTTATACAGGGACAGGCTATGCACAATTTGCAGGGACAGGCTATTACAATCGGCTATGCACAAGTGGTAGAAGACTCATAAATAAGCTCACTTTTTTCGGTAGCAGCGCGCGGTTATACACGCTATTATCTGAGATGTGGAGATAGTGGGGATAATTCCAGCTAGATATGGGTCTACGCGATTTCCGGGCAAACCGCTTGTGGAGATTGCCGGGAAACCGCTTATTTGTCACGTGATCGAGGCGTGTCTCAAGGCGAAAACCTTATGTAATGTTATAGTGGCGACGGATGACGAGCGGGTAGCGAATGTATCTGCGGGGCTTTGCCGCGTGGAGTATACATCGTCCTCTCATAGGAGCGGGACGGATCGGATTGCCGAGGTGGCATCGAGGATCGAGTGTGATGCGGTTATAAATATTCAAGGTGATGAACCTCTCTTGGCTCCACGAGTAATAGACGAGGTGGCGTTGGGATTGGATGATTACCCTATTTCGACGGCTGCAGCGTTGATTCGTGATCCGGCTGAATACGATAATCCGAATGTCGTAAAAGTCGTTGTAAACAACAATGGTCAGGCATTATACTTCTCAAGGCGTACGATTCCGTATGTGCGTGATGCGGCCGAGAAAGATGTACTCGATCAGATGTCCGCTTTTCCGTTTTGGAAGCATGTGGGTATTTATGGATTCAGGTACGGGGAGTTGATGAAGTTTGTTGGATTACCGATATCATTACTTGAGAAGGCAGAGAGGCTGGAGCAGCTTCGGGCTATAGAAAACGGGATGAGAATCGGCGTCAGGCGTGTGGATTACGACGGCATAGGAGTTGATACGCCGGCGGATGTGGAACGAGTTGAACGTATTTTAAGACATTGAAAGCGAAGTTCATTTTCGTAACAGGCGGTGTTGTCAGTTCCCTTGGTAAAGGGTTGACCGCGGCGGCGTTGGGTACGCTTCTGGAGAATCGCGGGCTTAAGGTCGCGATTCAGAAGTTCGATCCTTATTTAAACGTCGATCCGGGGACGATGAACCCTTTTCAGCACGGTGAGGTTTATGTATTGGACGACGGGGCTGAGACTGATTTGGACCTCGGGCATTACGAGCGTTTCACCAAGTGCCAATTAACGCGGTTCAATAATCTTACAAGCGGCCAGGTTTATAAGACTGTACTGGATAACGAGCGTAAGGGGCTGTATCTGGGCAAGACCGTGCAGGTGATCCCGCACGTAACGGATGAGATTCAGAAGCGTATTCGGGATATCGCCGAATACACAGACGCGGACGTTGTCATCACCGAAATAGGCGGTACCACGGGGGATATTGAAGGCTTACCGTTTCTCGAGGCGATCAGGGAGTTTGCCTTGGAAGTGGGAAGCCATAATGCGTGTTTTATCCATGTAACGCTTGTTCCATTTATCAAGGCGGCGGGAGAACTTAAGACCAAACCCACGCAACAATCCGTCGCTAAACTCCGTGAAATAGGTATTACCCCGCAAATTATAGTTTGCCGATGTGAATTCCCGTTGGGCAAGGAGTTGAGGCAGAAGATATCACTATTCTGTAATGTTAAATACGAGGCGGTCATCGAGGAGCGTGATGTAGAGCATTCTATTTATGAAGTGCCGTTGATGCTTCAAAGAGAAGGTGTGGACGATCTTGTTTGCGGTTTTCTGCGGATCGATACTCCGGCTGCCGATATGGCGCATTGGCAGGATATTTTACGACGTTTGGTTGCGCCGCAAAATAGGGTGCGAATCGGCGTCGTCGGGAAATACATTGGACTGAACGATGCGTATAAGTCCGTGTACGAAGCAATTAGTCATGGAGGAATTGCCAACGATACCGGGGTTGAAATAGAGAAGATTGATGCCGAGGATATCGAGAAGCACGGAGCTGCGGTATTGCTCAAGGGATTGAACGGTATTCTAGTCCCCGGCGGATTCGGCGGGCGCGGGATCAAAGGGAAAATGGCGGCGGCCAGATACGCCCGCGAAAACGACGTCCCCTATCTGGGTCTTTGCCTCGGCATGCAGGTAGCGGTAATCGAGTTCGCACAGAACGTCCTCGGTTTCAAGGGCGCACAATCATTCGAATTCGATCCGGAGCCCTCGCATCCGGTGATTGCATTAATGGATGAACAGCAGCGTGTGGTTGAAAAAGGCGGTACTATGAGGTTAGGCGCGCAGTCGATTGAAATCGCAGTGGATTCGCTTGCATCAAAACTCTACGGTGCTTTCTTAACAAAAGAACGGCATCGACATAGATATGAGTTCAATCACGAATATCAAGATGATTTCGAACGCGCGGGTATGCGCCTCAGCGGCACATCCTCCAATGGGAGGCTTGCCGAGATAATCGAGTTGAAGTCGCATCCGTTTTTCATTGCATGTCAATTCCACCCCGAATTCCTTAGTAAGCCGAACGCGCCTCATCCCCTGTTCAAAGGATTCGTTCACGCGGCACTTTTACACCTACAGACCAAACGGCCCGAGCAGCGCTGACCGCCCTCCATATAGCATTACCTCCGGACGCAGTACCATAGACTCATATATACGCTGGAGATGACCGAACACGATAAGAATAATAAGCAAACCGACTCCTCACAAGGGCGGTTCGATAATCGGCCTGCAGTTGTTCCACCGGCAGAGTTCTCCGGCACCACTTCGGATGCGCCGTTGCATTCGTACCGCGAGACGATTGATTTTCTCTATCAACTTCGATGGTTCGGTGCGAAGCTCGGACTTAGGAACACACGCTGTCTTGCCGCCCTGGCGGGGCATCCGGAGCGTAAACTCAGGTTCATCCACGTCGCGGGAACAAACGGGAAAGGTTCTACATGCGCAATGCTGGAGAGCATATATCGTCAGGCCGGACTTCGCGTCGGGCTTTTTACCTCTCCGCACCTTGTGCAATTCAGAGAACGCATTCAGGTGAACCGCAATCTCATCAGCGAAGAAGATATAGTACGATTAACGAACCAGCTGAAAGGTCTCCTCGCCAAGTTCTCGCCTGAAACGCATCCGACCTTTTTCGAAGTAGTCACCGTATTGGCATTTTGTTTTTTTGCTGAACAGGCATGTGATCTTGTGGTCTGTGAGACGGGTTTAGGCGGGCGCCTCGATGCCACGAATATTATAACGCCTATGGCGAGTCTTATAACAAACGTTCATCTTGATCATCAGCAGTGGTTGGGTAACACGATTTCGCAAATCGCCGCCGAGAAGGCCGGGATCGTCAAGCCGGAAGTCCCCGTAATAACCGCCGCCGATTCATCCGAGGCATTGAACGTTATTTCATCCATCGCCGCAAAGAATTCGTCCACCTTAACCATTGTTGATCAAACCTCGCTTGAAACAGGAGCACTTAGTGAGATAAAACTGCCGCTGCCGGGGAGGCACCAAAAATTGAATGCGGCACTCGCCGTAGCCGCCGTGCATGCACTACGCCCTCGAATCCCGGTTACAGATGAGGACATCAGCAAAGGCCTGCAAAACCTGCAATGGCCCGGACGCATCGAGCTCGAACATCTTGAGAATGGACAGACGGTTGTGCTTGACGGCGCGCATAATCCGGCGGGCGCGGCGGCGTTAAGGGATGTGATAGAGACCGAATTTACCGACGCCAAGCCCGCGATGGTTATCGGCATACTTAAGGATAAGGACTGGCGCGCCATGTGCAGAATATTGGCGCCGCTGGCCTCATCAATTTATCTTGTTCCGGTTCAAAGCGAACGCACATCTCATCCGGATGTACTGATGGGCGTGTGCGCCGAAGAAAATCCGGAAGCAACGGCATGTTCATTCCCTTCACTTGAACAGGCTTTCAGGAAAGCCGCAAATGAGAGGTTCATAATCATCACCGGTTCGCTTTATCTCGTTGGAGAGGCGCTGGAGCTCCTCCACCTCTTGCCGGGTGTATCAGATCAAAAGAATCTGAATGAATACCAAACATCCGTTTTTTTAACGGGCGCTAATCCGTCGGTTTAACGCTCAACCCCTGACTCGGCGGGTTTGTTCCACCTTTTTTCATGAAAATGCAGGAAAAGCAAGAAAAGCGCCGATAACAGATAAGCAAAAGCAAACCCCGGCGCAGCGGCGACGCCGAACTTGTTTGTTACCCCGTTCGACGTAATCTCATATGCATGAATAAGCCCGGTCAGCGAGAAAACCGATGCGGCAAACGCCCATATACCCGCCTTTAAAAAACGCCTGTCGATAACATAAACCAGGATGGCTGCAAAAATCATCGATGTAAGGATAAAACCCTGGTTCAGGGCAATAATGCCGTAAATAAATAAGTCTGATCCGAACTTATCGGCTGTCTCCAACAAATTCGTCCCAGCTTTTGTTAAGCTCGTTTGCACGACCGTCAACGCCCATGCCGCCAGGGCGGGGATAATTCCCACGGCAACCGCCGCCGCATGTCTCGACGGCGTACCCCTAAACGCCTGGGCCGTCATAATAATTCCTATCCAAACAAGGATTCCCGCCACCACTTCGATCGGAATAACCTTCAAAATCAATGTTATTCCGCCGATCGCACATAAACCGGTAATTACAAGCCCATTCAGTACGGAATAACCCGAGCGTGCGCCCAGGGCCTTCCATCCGGGATGCCCAATATATATCGTGGTCGGAAACGCGCTCCCAAAACATGCCGCACAAATACTGCCCAATCCGTTCACCAACAACGACGGCTTGGTCTCATAACTGTCACCTGCCGCCTCGGCGCTTTCGAGGTTTTGTAGTGATCCGATAACATTGAAAATTCCCATAGGCACGATCACGGACAGATATTTCCATCCCTCGGAAGATAAAATAAATCCCGTTAATTCACTTATAGCCGGATTGAAAAGATAAACCTCGAAATTATATGGCGTCGGGTCTGGTTCGAAATAATGTAAACCAAATGCATTGAATAGCCATGCAAGAGCACCGCCGATTATAAGCGCAAGAAGTCCCGCCGGGACTCGTAATGGCAGTCTAATCCCCGATGCGTACCCGACAAGGATCAGAATAAGCGGAAACAATGCTATCTGCGGCGATGCAAAGATTTGAAAAAAGAAATTCATGGATATGAACGCAATCGCTATCCCAGCCAGTGCCGACAAAAGCGCCGCACGCGGTGTGTGTCGTCTGATCCAATCCCCCGCAAATGCTCCGGCTGTTTCCAGTATGCCGCTAATAAAACATGCGAACAATCCGGCATGCCATGCAAGCGTAGCATCCCCCGTTTCCCGGTAGATCGGAGCTATAATGAAAAATACGAATGCGAATATGCTCAATGTATTGATGCCGTACGGCAGGGCCGTGACGTCCTCGCGTCCGGTACGTTCGGCCAGTTTTCGTGCCTGCCAACCGTAATACAGGTTTCCCAGCAAGATTGATATCGCCGCACCGGGTAGTATACGGCCGATTATCAGTTCATTCGGGAAACCGCACACAGTTCGGCCGAGCACCACAATCAGCATGAGTTGAAGCAGATTATCTATAAATAATCCAAAGAAACCGTCTATGTCACCTCGGACAAACCATTTCGCTCTCACGTGGGAATGGGTTATTACAATACCCGCCTTTTTGCAAGTTCCATATAAAACCAAATAAGATGGACACACCGCCATGCCCCTAAACCGGCATTTACCTAAAACACCTCAAAAATTACCCTAAAACCATTTACACGGATAAAATATGTCCGAATATACTTGAAACCCTCTGTTTTGCAGGGTCTGTCCCCACGGTTTGCAGGGTCTGTCCCTACGGTTTGCAGGGTCTGTCCCTGCGGTTTGCAGGGGTCTGTCCCTGCGGTTTGCAGGGGTCTGTCCCTGCGGTTTGCAAGGGTCTGTCCCTGCGGTTTGCAGGGGTCTGTCCCTGCGGTTTGCAGGGGTCTGTCCCTGCGGTTTGCAGGGTCTGTCCCTACGGTTTGCAGGGGCTTATTCCTATAGGCCGTACTTCGAATAAATGAAAAACCCGCCTTCAGAAAAGGCGGGTGTCTGATGAGGATAAAAACGCGTTTCCGTTTATGTTCCGAGCTTATTCATAAGCGAGATCAGGGGTAAGAACAGGGCAATAACGATACTTCCCACAATGACTGCAAGGAAAACGATCATTATGGGTTCCAGCAGGGATGTCATAGCAGAGACTGCGTTATCGACCTCTTCGTCGTATGTGTCGGCTATTTTCATCAACATTTCCGGCAATGCACCTGTTTGTTCACCGACGTCGATCATACTGATAACCATTGGGGGAAATACACGCGACGCTTCCAGTGGGGCGGTGATGGTTTCACCTTCCTTAACGCTTTCGTGCACGGAGGATACGGCTTCGCCGATAACGACGTTACCCGCTGTTTCTTTGACAATAGTCAGTGCCTGAAGGATGGGAACACCGCTACTGACGAGCGTGCCGAGAGTCCGCGTGAAGCGGGCTATGGCGACCTTATTGATAACCGGGCCGATTACAGGTGCCATCAGCTTGAACTTATCAAATAAGCGTCGGCCTATCTTCGTTCTTGTAACGAGTTTCAATAAGATAAAAAAGGCTACAACGCATATAAAGGTTATAAAGAAATGGTTTTTTACGGTATTACTGATGGCCAGAACGATTCGCGTAAATTGCGGCAGTTCTTCGCCTTGAAGCATGTCGGCAAAAATCTGCTGGAACTTGGGTACAACCCATACCATGAGAACGCTTAAGACACCGGTAGCTACAACAAGAACGGCGCTGGGATAAAACATAGCGGCAATGACCTTACCCTTGATTTTCTGGGCCTTTTCCATGAAGTCGGCCAAGCGGTTCAGAACGACCTCGAGCACGCCGCCCATCTCGCCTGCCTTGACCATGCTGATAAAGAGGCGATTGAATATCTTCGGGTGCTGAGCCAAGGATTCGGAGAAGGTGCTCCCTCCCTCGACGGCGAGAGACATCTTATCGATGGTACTTTTCAGTGTTGGATTACGTTCCTGGCGTTCGAGTACCCTCAGTCCGCGCAGCAGGGGCAGACCTGCATCCACCAGTGTGGCCAGCTGGCGCGTAAAGGTGGTAAGCACCTTGGTCTTGACGCGCCCGCTTAAACCGGGGATTTTAATCTGTATATTGAGCGAACCGCCCTTTTTCCCGCCTTTTTCCTTGCCCCCGCCTTTTTGCCCTTTTGGCGCCTTTTCTTTTGTTTTATCGGCCTCGACTACTTTAGTCGGGTACAATCCCATATCCTTGAGGCGGTTAATCGCCTCGCTTTGACTTCCGACGTCAAGGGTTCCTTTTGTCTCCTTACGTCTGGCATCTATAGCTACATAGTGAAATTTTGGCATAAATGCACCGCTTTCTTAAAAACTAGGTGTACTTCAATATTTCTTCAACGGTGGAACTGCCTTCGAATATGGCTCTTAGACCGTCTTCGCGCAGTGTAACCATTCCCTGTTCGACGGCCTTTTGTCTCAAGACCGCAGTAGGCGAACGTTCATTCACCAACTCGCGAATTGCCTCGTTAACAGTTAACAGCTCGAAAATGCCCTTCCGTCCGTGGTATCCGGTATCGTTGCAGGCCGGACAGCCGCGTCCGTAGTAGAAGGACTTATCGCCTATGTCGTGCGGCGACAGATTCAGCAGGTCGAGTTGGTGTTCCGTCGGTTCAAAAGGCGTTCTGCAGCTCTTGCATACGGTTCTAACGAGTCGTTGTGCCAGAACCGCCAATAGCGTTGATGAAACCAGAAACGGCTCCGCGCCCATATCGATCAAACGGGTGACGGCACCCGCCGCATCGTTCGTGTGTAATGTGCTTAGAACAAGGTGCCCGGTCAATGACGCCTGGATCGCGATCTGCGTCGTTTCCAAGTCACGCATTTCACCGACCATGACGATGTCCGGGTCTTGTCGCAAGAATGAACGCAGCGCTTTGGCGAAGGTCATACCGATCCCCTCACGAATCGGCACCTGCATAATTCCTTCGATGTCGTACTCGACCGGGTCTTCAGCGGTTAGGAGTTTTGATTCAATCTTGTTGATCTTGCGCAGACAAGCATAAAGCGTTGTGGTCTTACCGGAGCCGGTCGGGCCGGTGACGATGTAGATACCGTTCGGCTGGAAAATGGTCTTTTCTATTTCACCGAAGATGTTTTCCGGCAGTCCTAGTTTTTCCAGATCGAGCATGGCCGAGCTCCGGTCAAGAACACGCAACACCACGGATTCACCAAATTGCGTGGGCAAGGTCGACACACGGAGGTCGACGTCGCGACCGGCGATATTGAGAGATATTCTACCGTCCTGTGGAAGGCGACGCTCGGCAATGTCAAGATTCGACATCACTTTGAGGCGCGAAATTACCGGAAGCGCAAGGTGCTTCGGTGGCGGCGCCATTTCATAAAGGGCGCCGTCAACACGATACCGGATTTTGAATTCGTCCTCGAACGGCTCGAAATGGATGTCACTTGCCCTGTCCTGAATGGCTTGAAAAAGGACGAGGTTAACGAACCGTATAATGGGCGCGCCGCTGGAGATATCCAATTCCGGTGTTACGTCTTCTCTTAAAGCGGTTTCTTCGAGATCGGTTCCCCAGTGTTCGTCGGAACTGAGTTCTTTAAGGACGTCTCCCAGATTGTCGGACGTCTCTTCACCGTAGTATTTTTGGATCGATGCAGATATAATGGACGGATCAGCGATTACGAGTTGGATTTCCTTGTTGATGATAAAACCCAGCTCGTCTACTACCGCCGGATTCATCGGGTCGGCCAGGGCGATTTGAACAACATTGTCGAATGTGGCAACGGGGAGGCACTGATACATCCTGGCGGTTTCTGCGGGCACTGTTTGCAGTACTTCCGGCGGTATGGTGGTCTCACGCAGATCGACCACGCTCGTACCCATATGTTCGGCGATGATCTGGAGCTGTGAGTCGATATCAAGGATTCCAAGGTCTTGGAGTATATGACCAATTTGTTTGCCGGTTCGTTTGTACTCCTCGGCGACTTCCTCGAGCTGCAAGTCGTCTATGAGTTCTCGCTCTTTTATCAGTGCTAATAAAGGGTTGTTCTCGATCTCGGTCATATTGGATGTTTATGCTGCGGACTCCACTTTTGCGGCTTCCAAGTCCTGAAGTTTCTGGATCATGGAGGACGGATCCTGTGATTTGGTAATCACCTCTTCTTGTGATATCAAGCCTTGTTCATATTTCTCGAGCAGGAAGCCGTCGAGCGTAACCATTCCGTACTTCGCGCCGGTTTGAATATCGGAGCCGATCCGGAATGTCTTGTTGTCACGTATCAGGGCGGCTATCGACGGGGTGTTTATCATGATCTCGAAAATCGCCACGCGTCCCGGTTTGTCGCAACGCGGGATCAGAAGCTGGGAAATGACGGATAGTAGTACGGTGGAAAGCTGAATCCGAATCTGCTCCTGCTGGTTGATGGGAAAGGCGTTTGTTAAACGGTCTATCGTCTTGGCCGCGCCGGTGGTGTGCAGCGTGCCGAATACCAAGTGTCCCGTCTCCGCCGCCGTAACCGCCGCTTCAATAGTCTCGAGGTCGCGCATCTCACCGACCATCATAACGTCCGGGTCCTGACGCAACGCCCTTCTGAGTCCCTCGGCAAAGTTGGGGACATCGACGTTGAGCTCCCGCTGAGTGACTATCGCTTTTTTGTGTTTGTGATAGTATTCGATCGGGTCTTCGATGGTAATAATGTGCGCGTCATCACGGTCTTCGTTGATAATATTGATCATGGACGCGAGCGTTGTCGTTTTTCCCGAACCTGTCGGGCCGGTAACGAGTACGAGTCCCCTTGGCTTGTAAAGGAGTTCTCGCGCAGAGGGCGGAATGCCGATCTGTTCCATTGTGAGCAGCTTATTTGGAATCTGCCTTAAGACCAGTCCGAATTGGCCCTTTTCCTTGAATACACTCACGCGGAATCTTGCCAATTCCCCAAAGGCAAAACCGAAGTCCGCGCCGCCGTTTTCGCGTACTTCTTGAATATGCTCTTCAGAAGTGATGCTGCGCATCAGTTCTTCCGTGTCTTCCGCGGTTAATGGCGGGCCTTCGACGCGGTGCAAAACGCCATGAACACGAATTACCGGCGCCGTTCCTACACGGAGATGAAGGTCTGAGGAGTTCTCCGACACAACTAATTGAAGAAGGTCTGACATTGAATATGACATAGTAACGTCAACTTTGGATTCTTGAATTCACTTAAAACTCGATAAAACCTGTTATCCTATAAATCGAAATGCAGGTCTAACTGACATCCATCACTGTTGTCTTAATAACTTCCTCCGGAGTCGTCAGTCCTGCAAGTACTTTTCGTGTGCCGTCTTCGCGAAGTGTGCGCATCCCCATTTCCCGGGCGCGCGAACGAAGGACGGTGGAGGAGACTCTGTCGTAAATCAATTTTCTTACTTCGTCGTCGATAACGAACATCTCAAAAATACCCATACGCCCCCTATACCCTGTATTCTTGCATTCGGAACATCCTCCGCCCTTGAGAAACTTGGCCTCTTTACGGTCTTCTTCGCTTATACCAAGCGATTGAAGCTCTAATTCAGTCGGCTCATACGACTTTCCACATCTGGAACATACCTTACGCACCAGGCGCTGCGCTATCATTGCACGCGCCGAGGAGGCTACCAAAAACGGTTTCACTCCAATATCCAGCAGACGGGCAACCGCGCTCGGAGCATCATTAGTATGCAGCGTCGAAAACACAAGGTGTCCGGTAAGCGATGCATTGATTGCAATGGTTGCCGTCTCAAGATCGCGTATCTCACCAACCATGATTACGTTCGGCGCCTGTCGCAAAAGTGATCTGAGCGCCGCGGCAAAGTCCAGGCCGACGGTTTCATTTACGTGTACCTGGTTGATGCCGGACATGACGTACTCAACCGGGTCTTCAACGGTTATGATTTTTCTGTCCGGACGGTTTATGTAGTTTAAAACCGCGTACAACGTAGTCGTTTTCCCCGAGCCGGTAGGGCCGGTGACCAGAAGTATTCCGTCCGGTGAGCCGATCAATCTTTCAAAAATCTGCTGGTCGTCCGTGAAGAATCCGAGTTCCGGAAGCCCCAGTTTCAAACCCTCTTTATCCAAAATACGCATGACAATACTCTCGCCATGCGTTGTCGGCAGGCATGAAACACGTAGGTCGATGCTCTTACCGGCTACGGTCATCTGGATACGCCCGTCCTGAGGTACCCGCTTCTCGGAGATGGACATGTTCGACTGAATCTTAAGCCGACTGATGATCGCACCTTGCAACCGCTTTGGCGGGCCTTTGATTTCGTGTAACACGCCGTCAATGCGGTATCGGACGCGAAATCGTTTTTCCAATGGTTCCAAGTGAATATCGGATGCTCGCGCCTTGAATGCCTCCACAATTACAGTATTCACCAGCTTGATGATAGGCGCGTCCGCGTCGATAACCGAACCATCGTCTTCCAAGCCACCTTCTTCGCCCAACCCCGCAATTTCCACCTCGCCCTCAGTGATGTCTTGGATCATCTTACTGACGGAATCGTCGGCGCCACCGTAATACTTGTTTATGGCTTCATCGATCTCTTCATCGGTGGCCACCCTCACCTCCACCTGGTTGTTGAGAAGATGAGTGAGACTATCAATGGTGTCCAGATCGGAAGGATCGCTCATGGCCACGGCGATCGTCCCGTCGTGTTTGGATACGGGCACTATGCGGTAACGCTTTGCAATGTGTCGGGGTATCGAGGAGATTACATCATCAGAGAGCCGCATTTCACTCAGATTGACGACTTCTGAGCCGAATTGCGCCGCTTTAGCCTGCGCCACATCCGCCGGACGGAGGATGTCTTGCGATAATAAAGTATCTATTACACCTTCGCCGGTGTTATCCGCCTGCGATCGGGCTTCGGCCAATTCCTCGTCGGTGACAAGCCCCATATCCACCAGCAGATCAATTAAATAATCGTCTTTAGCTGCCACAGTTTACTCAATCCCTAGAATTACTGTTGTTCGTTTAAGAACTCCTCATACCTTAACGGTACAAATTTCTAAGAGTCAAATTCTATTCAACCCTAATAATCTACAGCAGAAATCCGGCCAGAAAAAGCTTTTTTGCATCTGATTTTGAATCCCACTCAATGCGACTCGAATAGAAATCGGAGCTTCCGGCAAGCATATCCTTCCAATAGCCGAAAAATGCACAAGTGGCTCACACGATCGAAAAAGATATGACAATACCCTGATTCATCCTCCTTGGAAAACGCGGCCCTTTTAAAAAACAACCACGAAAGAAACAGATAAAGGTATTACAAAACAGTATCACTGTGTAGCTATCACCGGCGCAGCGGGCTGGGAGATAAGGTGTTTCCGCGCACGCGCCGGATTAATCCCATGTCTGCCCTCTTTTATGATGCTGTAGCGATAGGTAATCCCGAGTCTGAGGCTCAGCCAGGCGGCAAGCAATCCTTCGTTAAGGGCTATCTTGAGCGAGCGTGCGAGTATGCGGTCGATGCGATAAAACTGAGCGTATAACCAGTCGGCCCCGGATTGGAGTTGTTGCGGCGTCATTTTTTTCGGCGAAATCACGCAATGTCTATAATCGTATTTACGCCATTCGTATGAGATTATGCGTCCGTTTTTTTTGAATTCTTCGTGCAACGGTGTGCCTGGCTGCGGTGTAAGGATGGCGAGCTGAAGCGCGCCTATGCCTGTTTGTTGGAGGAACTTAAGGGAGTTCTCGAATACAGTTGTATCATCGTTATCCAGGCCGACGATCATGCCAGCTTGAACGGCTATACCGTGATTTCGAATTCGACGGATACGGTCGTAATAACTGCGGCTGTCGTTGAAACCCTTTTCCATTGCCTCGAGGTTCTTCTCGGAAATGCTTTCAATGCCGATGAACACACCGCGGCACCCGGCGCGATAAGCCAGACTCAGTAGTTCCTCGTCATCGGCAAGCATGATCGAGCATTGGCTTATCCAACGCTTCTTCAATGAGATCATTTCGCGGAACAAACGCTTCGCGTATTCGGGATCGGCAATGATGTTGTCGTCGATGAACATAAAATGTTTAGGTGTGTCCCTTACTTCTTTTATGACCTCGTCCAGGGGACGTTTGTGGTGACAATGCTTGTAAAACGCGGTTATGGAGCAAAATTTGCACCTGTGGCGGCAGCCGCGTCCCGTCTCGATTGCATGGGTGGTGATGTAATGTTTACCGGACTGTTTGAAGAATTCGCGACGCGGCACCGGTGTCTGCGAAAGTTCTTTATCGGGGAGGCTGTGGTAGAAGTGTTTGAACGTGCCGGCTTGGATATCTCTCAATATTTGCCTCCAAGTGCCTTCAGCCTGACCGGAAGCAACTATGTCGAAGTGCTCGGACGCCTCTTCGGGATTCAGCGTCGGATGAAATCCTCCCGCTACGGTTACGGCGCCGCGCTGATTGAAACGCTCGGCGATCTCATAAGCACGGGGGGCGAGGCCGGTCATAAACGAAATCCCGACCACGTCCGCCGGTTGTTCTAAGTCCAGGAATTCCACGTTTTCGTCGATCAACGATACTTCATGGTCGCCGGGTGTGAGCGCCGCAACGATTGTTAAACCTAAAACACTAAACCTGAGCATCGCCCGCTTGGGAACCGGGGCGTTTGGCGCCTTGATCCTCCAATCGTCATCGGCCGGTAATATAAGCAAAATCTTCATATACGTAATTTCCTATTCATGCCGTTCGATCAGTCGAACGCCGAGAACTAAGACGCAAGAGGCGTGCCGTCCGTGAATGTAGATTTGTAATGTACTTATGATCAAGTGCTTATAAATTTACAGCCTATCCGGGGCGGGTATATTAAGAGTTTTTGGTAGACAATAAATGCATATAATGAGTACATTGTTTGTATGCCAAAATTCAGACTCTCAGAAGCGGATAGGGAATTCTTCGACCTCGTGGCGCGCGCCGCCTTTGCCAATCCGTTCAGCGCCGAGCGCGCCGAGTTGGATAAACGGATCGCCGGAAGGGTATATCCCAAATCAGGTACAGCGGTCTTGGCCGCCGCGATTGAAAAAGTCCGGCGCCGGATCGCCGTATTCGACGACTCAGCCAAACGCCGCAAGCGCGAATGCGTTGTCTTGGATGACTTCGAAGAGGCGGATA
>JAIPKD010000013.1 GCA_021733835.1 Verrucomicrobiota bacterium | reverse complement strand
TTAGCATATGGTACAACGCGGGCCACGACAGGTATGGGACATTTTACGCTGGGCGGTTTAAGAGCACGATGGTGGAGGACAGGGTTGAGGTAAAGCTGCCGATGGCCGGGTATGTGGATTTGAACAGCGTGAGGGCGGGTATAGTGGAGGATCCGAAGGAATACCGGTACTGCGGGTATGCGGAGGCGGAGGCGGGAAACCCGAAGGCGCGTGATGGGATAATGAGTTTATTTGAGCCTGGGAAGAGCTGGGAGGAGGTCTCAGCGGAGTACCGGAAGTATTTATTTGTGAAGGCAGGCAAGGCGGATCGGAGTGGTAAGGCGGTATTGAGTCGGGAGCAGATAAAGGAGGTATTGGACAAGGGCGGGCGCCTGGAGATGTGGGAGGTATTGAGGTTGAGAGTGAGATATTTCAGTGATGGATTGGTATTGGGCAGCAAGGAGTATGTGGAGGGGGTATTTGAGGAGTACCGAGAGAGACTTGGGGTGAAGAGGGAGGAAGGGGCAAAGGAATTGAAGCCGAAGGTATTCGAGGGCATGGCGGTGATGCGGGAGCAGCGCCGACCGGCGCTGGAGTGAGGGTACTGAGAGGGACAAAAGAGACTTCAAAAGGAGGGAAGCAACCGTGAAGAGAGCAGGGTAATGGGCGGGGTGTAGACAAGCGAGTGTAAGAGGAGTGTTTTGCGGGGTAAAAGAGCGATAAATTGAGCCGAGAAACCGGAAAGGGAGGGAAATTTCCCTGAAGAAAACGAATTTGGCGAGGTGAAAGGAAGAGGTTTTGATTGATTAAAAATGTAGGGACGGACTCTACATTATCTTGGGTCTGTCCCTACATTTCACAGTCAATAATCGCGCTCAACTAAGTAAGTTAGTTTAAGGGGGTTAGGCCTCCCACATTATCAGGAGAACGTAGTAATGCGAAGGGCGATAAGTTTTTTCATTGCTCCGCGTACTCTCTCTGCGCCTCTAGCGAGTCAACGAGCGGGCGAGAGATAAAATCCTTAATCCAGCTCAACGGCTCAACACCCGCAGTAACGACATCTCCAGGAACTTAGCTAGAACTGAATGACCCTGGCCTCGCTCCGCCCTAAAAGGAGAACTGCTGGCACCATGGAAAATCAATGTGGTAATTAGCGCCTCGTGTGGTAGGATTCCTTGAATTAGATTAAAGGTAGTCGAGTTTTATTGAAAATCCCGAGATCAATAAACGGTGAAGGCGATGAGCGTAAAATGTTTTTCTATAATGTGCGGTATATTGATCCTAACGGCGGCAGGCGTTGTCGCCGGCGATTCCACGCCGGTTTCAATCGAGCAATTACGCGAGAGGTCGGACTTAATTGTCCGCGGACGTGTCGAATCCAAGACCTGCGCCGAGGACGAGCGGGGCAGGATTTACACAAAGGTCGAGTTTACGCCGGCCGGGGTTTGGAAGGGCGAAATCGAAGAACGTGACACGATTGAGATTTTCCATAGCGGCGGTGTCCTTGGGGATAAGATGGTTGTGGCGCGAGGACAAGTGAGATTTGATCCGGGCGAGGATGCAGTAGTGTTTTTGATAAAGAACCGCGAGGGCAGAAATATAGTCGTGGGAATGGCGTTGGGTAAATTCAGGATTTCAGGTCAAGGCGTTTACGATGACGCAGCACTCACGAGCGTTTCAAAGGCGGCTGAGGATAAACGAACTTGTATATCACCCGCCATGAGAATTCCACTGAGTTCATTGAAAGAACGAGTTATGGGGGGTGAAGAATGAGATCGGCAGCCGGATATATTTTCGCTTTGTTGGCATTGCCATGCGTGGTCATGGGTTATGTCTGGGACATCAACGAGAACGGAGAGCACAGGAAATGGCCGCTTCTAAATCCGCCGTCCTATATCAGTACAAATGTAGTCAACCCGCAAACGCACGCGATTCGCTACTATTTGGCCGCCGATGGGTATTCGGATACTAATACCGAAGCGGAACTGGACGCGGTCAGGGCGTCGTTCGATCTATGGGAGGCGGCGCCGGGTACATACGTCAAGTTCGAAGACGCGGGGTTGGTCGGTTCGGGGATTGATATTGATTTGGATGACGGCACGAATGCCGTTTTTTGGACGAAGGAGAATACGATTGTATACGGGGGGATGGACGATATTTGGGGGTCGCTTGGGATGTCGTATTATTCATTTTATTCCGATAACATGGTTGCCGAGGCGGATATAGTGTTTAACGGGGATCAGTACGAGTGGTTTACGGATTATTTCGACAACGAAAACTCAGGACGGTTTATCGAGTCTGTCGCAGTTCACGAGATAGGGCATTGGCTTGGATTCTGGCATTCGCCGGTCGGCGCCGCGGCCATGTTCGCGCGCGGGAATTCCGGAGTAAGCGTGAACACCGAACTGACGCTGGATGAAATATCGGCTATACGCAGGTTCTACCCGGACGGCACGATGAATGGTGAGCTTGGTGAAATCCGGGGAGAGGTGAGTAAGGACGATGCCGGCGTCTTCGGCGCGATTGTGGTAATTGAAGATGAAGACGGGAATATCGCGTGCAGCGCAATAACGGACGAGTTCGGGGGCTACTCGATGCCCGCATTGTCGCCGGGCGATTATGTTGTACGCGCGTGCCCGCTTGATCCGGATTCAATGTCGAATTCACTGATCATAGGATGGGACATACACGGATATTATTCGGAGCCGGATACCTCTTTTTTCGCTACGGATAACAAGCCTGTGCAGCTCGGCGCAGGACAGGTGAAGAACGTGGTTTTTAATGTGTCGGCTGGAGAGCCGGCGTTTCGGATCAGCCGCATTCGCAAGCCTACGCAATCCTCGGCGCGCTATAGCACTCTTAATTCTCCGGTTGAGCTGAATCCCGGCACCAACGATGTATATGTCGGGGTCTTCTCGTCATACGATTTTTCAGAGAGCGCGGTTCTCGAGGTTTCAGGTGATGATATTGAGTCGGGTTCAATAATACAGAAGAAGGATGTATTTCCAGGCTTGAACCTCATGACGATGAAAATTGATGTGCCCTCGAACGCAGTGCCGGGATTGAGGAGTTTTATTGTCCGCGACGCGGGGCGGGTGGCCTATGCCAACGGATTCCTGAAGATCGCATCGGTTTATCCGGATAAGGATTTCAATGGTATGGATGATTTATTCCAACGCCGGTACTTCCAAAGATGGACTACGCCCAATGCCGCGCCGGATATGAACCCGGACGGCGATGACTTTACAAACGCCCAGGAATTCCTGGCCGGTTCCGATCCCATGGACGCCGGGAGTTTTCTCGAGATTCAGAGTGTTACCTGGGATGCGAATAGTGCGACGTTACGCTGGTGCGGCGCGCCGGGGAAGCGATACCGGGTTTATCGCAAGCCGGTGCTCGAGGGAGTCGACTGGGAAGTGATCGCACCGCTGGTTACGGCGACCGATACGCTTGTTGAGTATGTCGACACAGCGGCAGGAGGCGCGGCGGCCTTTTACCGGGTTCAGGCGATAGAATGATCTGCAGGCCTGGCTGTTCCCGGCGTAATGCTTCAGTCTCGTAGCCCGTGCGCCGGCCTTATTCGCGGCCGGCGGCTTCGACGAACGGCCGGATTTCTTCCACGAGTCTCGAGAATGTATCCAGTGATACCTGTTGCGTGCCGTCGCTCCAGGCCTCGATCGGATTCGGATGTACCTCGATCAATAGCGCGTCGGCGCCCATTGCCACGGCGCCCTTGCACATGGCGGTTACTAGGTCCGAGCGCCCTGAACCCTGGCTGGGGTCTATAACAACCGGGCAATGCGACTCCTGTTTAATAATGGGGATGACCGAGAGATCAAGTGTGTTACGTGTATAGGTCTCGAATGTCCTGATTCCGCGTTCGCAGAACATGAGATTCGGATTGTTGTTTGAGAGGACGTATTCGCCGGCGAGCAGCCATTCTTCAATACGCATTGACATACCGCGCTTGAGCAGGATCGGTTTGCCGGTCTTGGCCGCCGCTATGAGGAGTTGGAAGTTCTGCGCATTGCGCGCGCCGATCTGGAGGATATCCGAGTACTCGGCGACCATGTCCGCGTGATTTTCAGAGAGTAATTCGGTGATGATGGGCATACCGGTCTCCTCTCGCGCTTTAGCGAGGAGTTTAAGGCCCTTCTCGCCGAGGCCCTGGAACTCGTAGGGGGAGGTTCGCGGCTTGAACGCGCCGCCGCGAAGGATCGTTGCGCCCGCCTTGGAAACGGCCTCGGCGGTTTTCATTAGTTGCGATTCGCTTTCTACCGAGCACGGCCCGGCCATTACATGGAATTTCTTGTTACCGATGAAGTGCTGCCTAACCTTGACATAAGAGTCCTTCGTATGCGCCTCGCGACTCACCAGCTTATAGCGTTTTTGAATTGGCATGACGCTTTCCACCTGTTTCCAGGTTAAAAGTGATTCAAGCGTCTTATGTGTGCGTTCGTCGCCGATGGCGCCGATCACCGTTCGCTCAACGCCGCGCATGACATGCGGTTTGTACCCCAGTTTCTCAATCTCGCTTAGCACCGAGCTTTCCTGTTCCTTGGATATATTTGGTTTAAGAACAACTATCATTGCTTCCTTTCCGTGGGGCGTCCCGCGACATAAAAAAACCGCAGGGATCACCACCACCTGCGGTTGACTGACTAAATTCGATAACAGCCTACGCGCAGGCGCATCGGGGCCAAAAGTAAAAGCCCCAAAGCACGCTGCTAAAACGTTGGCTGTACGTTTTCATTGTTTCCCTTTTTACACGGTTTCGTGTGCAAGGTCAATATTTGGATCACACCAATCTCCACTATACATGGCATCGTGGTCGCTTTTATCACTCCGGAGCAAAAACAGACAATCGACGTTCTATTGTTGAGGCGCTTGTTTTCAACTTTGAGGCGAACATTGAACCGCACAATCACGGGGTACAACCGAAACCTGAACAACTCATGCTGTTCGAAGAAAGAGCGGACTATATCACCCAACAATTGAGTCGAGCGGATGTGTGATCCGCTGACGCTCCTCACACACCAGTCAGGTAGCGGCGCACAAACTCGATCCCCGTCGGTTTTAACGTCCGGATTCGGTTGTGGCCGGAGCGGACTGTCCAACGAAACGTGATTGATTGGTCATCCAAATACAAATGTGCCCGAATAAGAGTGGATGGAGAGTTATGGATTGCATTATCCGTTGAGATCGTTAATATGCTGATGGAACCGTTGATTAGCGGCGGCGGATTCTGATTGTAATGGCGATAATTGATAAGTAAATGGAAAGGCCGCGGATCGGAGCGTAGCTCAGCTTGGTCAGAGCACTTGGTTTGGGACCAAGAAGTCGCAGGTTCGAATCCTGTCGCTCCGACCATTTTTCCCATTTTTTCCGATGTCTAGTCGAGATTCTTCTTAACGAATCAAGTTTGCTGCCGGGCAGGATAAAATCACAGGGAGTCGGGGTGTTTTGATAGTTCGTCGGCCGGGTGAATATACGGTGACAATAGTACGGAAAATAGGAAATTCATTTTGAAAACCATTCGGTACTGGGGTAATTTTAATCGATATGCTGGATGATCGTTCTTATATGCGGCGACCGCCTGTCTACAGGGATCGATGGTCTATGACGTCCATCTTGATTGTTGCGAACGTTGTCGTATTCATTTTCCAGACTATTATTGATTTCTACAGCGAGAGCGGTTACGGGTTTACGCGAATCTTTGCGCTTAGTCCGGAGGGTTTGGCAAACGGCATGCTGTGGCAGCTTATCACGTTCCAATTTCTCCACGCCGGACTGTTGCATCTTATTGTAAACCTGCTTGTTATATACTTCCTCGGCCGCGCGGTTGAAGAGACATTGGGCGAGGTTCATTTTCTCAAGTTATATCTGATTAGCGGCGTTGCCGGCGGGTTGTTGCAGGTAATCGGAGGATGGATTATTCCGAAATATTTCGGTGGGCCCGTGGTCGGCGCTTCCGCCGGTGCCTTGGGGCTTGTGGCGGCGTTTGCGACCTTATATCCCGATCGGCGGCTTACTGTGCTTTTATTCTTTATAATACCGTTTACGATGCAGGCCAAGTACCTGTTGCTGTTCGGATTCATTATATCGCTTTTAGGCATCCTGGCGCCTTCGAGCAGCGTGGCGCATCTGGCGCACCTCGGCGGGATGCTGGCGGGTATGGGATACATCTATTTGTTGATCAAGAAGGCCCGCAGAATACGGCGCAGTAGGAGTTATGTTTTCAAGAAACCGCTGAAAGAAATGGTTGGGGCCGGCGGCGCAAAGAAGACCTTCTTTAAAAAGACGTCTCCCCAGGATTACAATGACGCCGACCTTCCCTCGGAGGAATTTATCAGCCGCGAGGTTGATCCGATCCTCGACAAGATTTCCAAGCACGGAATTCATAGTCTGACCCATCGCGAGCGGCGTATCCTGGAAATGGCCAGGAATAAGATGGATCGGATGTGATCTCCCTCAGCCCTCAGCCTTCAGACTTCAGACCTCAGACCTCAGGGAGAACGGATGGTTTGTTATTTCTATGTTTTACGTTATAGTGATACAAAACTTGAACAGGGGGTAATAATGAAAGATTACAGTGAAAAAGCGGTAATCAATAAAGAAGCATATGATGCGGTGATTTTTGATCTGGACGGCGTATTGACGCGAACAGCGAAGGTTCATTCGGCGGCATGGAAGGAGTTATTCGATGGATATCTCAAGGGGTATTCGGCCGAGCACGGAGAGGAGTTTATCCCGTTCGACGAGGTATCGGACTATAGAAAATACGTAGATGGAATGCCGCGCAGTGACGGTGTGAAGAAGTTTCTTGAATCCAGGGGGATCAATTTGCCCATGGGTGCGCCCGAAGATTCGGTCGATGAAGACACCATTTGGGGCCTTGCCAACAGAAAAAATAAGGCATTTTTAAAGAAACTCGAGGAAAAGGGTGTTGAAGTTTATGAAGCGACCGTTAGATGGATTCAGATTCTTCGTTCAAACGGGTTTAAGACAGCTATCATTTCTTCGAGCAGGAATTGTGGTTTGGTATTGAAGAAGGCGAGATTGGATGATTTGTTCGATGTCAAGGTAGACGGCATGGATGCGGCGCAGATAGGATTCGCGGGGAAGCCGGCGCCGGATATCTTTTTAGAAGCTGCGCGAAGACTTGGCGTGACGCCGTCGAGGACGGTAATAGTGGAAGACGCGATTTCGGGGGTGGAAGCTGGGCGGAAAGGGAACGTAGGGCTTGTTGTTGGTATAGACAGAGGTGAGCACAGGGACGAGTTACTCGCACACGGAGCCGATATAGTCGTCTCCGAGGCGAACGAGATTCCGGTGGAGAAGGTGTTTCCCAATATGGAGAATGAGTCGGGAGAACTCGAGTCGGCGCTCGATCATATCGATTCAATCATTGATGGAAACACGGACAGAATATCCGTGTTTTTGGATTATGACGGGACATTGACGCCGATAGTGGATCGCCCTGACATGGCGGTTATGAGCGATTCCATGCGTGAGAGGGTGCACAAGCTGTTGGAGGTCTGTTTTGTCGCGATAGTGAGCGGTCGTGGTCTGGAAGATGTGCGTCGGCTGGTTGGGTTGGAAGACCTGACGTATGCCGGGAGTCACGGATTCGAGATATCAAGTCCGCGCGCAGCGGCGCCTGATCAGCTGGGGGTTGAATACATCCCAGACGTGGAAAAGGCGGAGGCGAAGTTGCGCGAGAGGCTGTCGGAGATCAATGGCGCTATTATCGAGCGCAAGAAATTCTCCGTTGCCGTCCATTACAGGCTGGTCGATGAGTCCGAGTTGCAATTGGTTGAAAACACGGTGGACGAAGTGGTTGCAGAGTTCCGGAAGCTTAGGAAATCCAGTGGTAAGAAGGTGTTCGAGCTTCAGCCCGACATTGAATGGCACAAGGGTAAGGCCCTGGAATTGTTGATGAACTCGTTGGGGTTAAAGGAAAACGGTGTGTTTCCGATATACATAGGAGACGATATAACGGACGAGGACGCATTCAAGGCGATACGCGACATTGGTGTTGGAATTATTGTGCGTGGTGAGAGCCGCTCGACGGCGGCGCATTACGCATTGGAAAGCACGGAAGAGGTTGGACGTTTTCTGGATGGACTGGCGGATTCCATTTGGAACGAAGAAAGGTAATTCATGAGTGCATGGTCGTTAGTTTACGAAAGTTATGAACCGGCAAAGGAGAAGCTCCGTGAGGCCTTGTGCACGCTGGGCAACGGGTATTTTGCCACCCGCGGTGCGGCGCATGAAGCTCAAGCGGACGGAATACATTACCCCGGCACCTATCTCGCCGGTGGTTATAATAGACTGAAAACGGAGGTTGCAGGCAGGGATATCGAGAATGAAGACCTGGTGAACATGCCGAACTGGCTTTGTCTCGGCTTCAGAATTAACGGCGGGGACTGGTTCAAAATCGATGAGGTCGAGATAATCGATTACAGGAAGGAGCTCGATCTGAAGCGGGGCGTACTTTACCGTAATGTCGAGTTTAAGGATGCCGAAGCCAGAGTTACCCGGATTTTTGGTAGGCGCCTCGTGCACGCCGGGAATCCGCATTTGGCGGCGCAGGAGCTGATTATAGAGCCGGTCGGCTGGAGCGGGCGTATACAAGTGCTGTCCGCTCTCGACGGGCGTGTGATCAACGCCGGTGTCGACAGATACAAGGAATTGAACAGCAAGCACTTGCAGGTGCTCGAGAAACGCGTCATTGATGAAGAGACCGTCTTTCTGAAAGTACATACCAGTCAATCCGAGCTGCGAGTGGCTGAAGCCGCGAGGACGCGGATATTTAACGGTGATGCACTGATCGGAAAGGCAGTGGAGGATGTCGAAGAATCCGAGTATGTCGGTCAGGTGTACGAGGTCGAAGCGAAGGCCGGAGAGGCGATCAGGATCGAAAAGGTCGTGGCGCTGTACACCTCCAGGGATCGCGCGATATCCGAATGCGGCCTGGACGCACGGGAGGCGGTGACCGCGGCGCCTGATATGGCTGAATTAATGCGTACACAGGCGCTCAGGTGGGCGCAATTATGGCACCGGTTCGGCATTGATATGGAAGGTGTAAGTCCGAAGCAGGGCGAGGATGTGTTACGCGTATTACACCTGCATATGTTCCATCTGCTCCAGACGACATCGATGATATCGATGGGACTGGATGCCGGTGTGCCGAGTCGCGGCTGGCACGGCGAGGCGTATCGCGGCCATATTTTTTGGGATGAACTATTTATATTTCCAACATTGAACCTCCGCGTGCCGGAGATAACCCGCGGTTTGTTGATGTACAGATACAGGCGCTTGCCGCAGGCGCGGCGGGCGGCACGGAGAGAAGGATTGAAAGGCGCGATGTTCCCATGGCAAAGCGGGAGCAACGGTCGCGAAGAAAGCCAGGAAGTACACCTTAATCCGCAATCCGGCAGGTGGATTCCCGATAATTCACGGCGTCAACGACATGTCAATGCCGCGATTGCGTACAACGTTTGGCAGTATTATCAAGTTACGGGCGACAAGGAATTCATGTTTTTCTATGGCGCGCAGATGATCCTCGAGATAGCCGCTTCCTGGTCGAGCCTGGCTGAATACAATCAGGAGATTGACAAGTTCGAGATTCACGGGGTGATGGGGCCGGACGAATACCATGATGCTTATCCGGGCAGCGACGAGGCTGGGCTGAGAAACAACGCATATACGAATATCATGGCGGTTTGGGTTCTCAACTGCGCGTTGGAGGTGCTTAAACTGTTGCCGCGCGTTCGCAGGGAAGAGCTGTGTTTCGAACTTGATTTAGGGCAGAAGGACTTCGACAGGTGGGAGGAGATCACTCGAAAGATGAAGATAGTTTTCCATGACGGGAATATTATCAGTCAGTTTGAGGGCTACGATAAGCTGGAGGAATTTGATTGGGAGGGATACAGAGAGAAGTACGGCGATATCCAACGATTGGATAGGATTCTCGAAAAGGAAGGTGACACGCCCAATAGGTACAAGCTTTCGAAACAGGCGGATACGCTAATGCTTTTTTACCTGTTATCCGCCGAGGAGTTGTCCGCGTTATTCGAGCGTTTGGGATATGAATTCAGCCATGATACGATTCCACGGAATATAGATTATTACATAAAGCGTACCTCGCATGGATCGACACTGAGCTACGTGGTTCATTCCTGGGTGTTGGCCAGGTCGGACAGGAGGCGCGCATGGCAGATGTTTCGCCGCGTACTCCAGAGCGATATACAAGACATCCAGGGCGGTACGACGCCGGAAGGGATTCATCTGGGCGCTATGGCTGGGTCTCTGGACTTGATCCAGCGCGCGTTTCTCGGCATAGAAGCCCGGGGCGATGTGTTATGGTTCAATCCCTGCCTGCCCGAGGAACTGGAGCGGCTCGGTCTGCAAGTATGTTACAGGCGCAACCCAATTCGCGTGGAAATCAGTAAGAAGCATTTGACGATATCCGCTATGGACGGTGTGAGCGAGACCGTAAAGATTGGTTTCAGGAAGAAGGTGTACGATTTCAACGGCGGCGAGTCGCGTGTGTTCCTACTCTAATCGCGTGATTAGAGTATATCCTTGGCGGTTGTGGTGATCGATAGCCTGCCGTGCTTTACTCCTTTGGCGGTGGTCAGGTTATCGGCCATTTTCTTTATATCCTTTGATTTACCTCTGACAACCAACACCTCCAGGCAATGATAATGGTCCAGGTGGACGTGTAGCGTCGAGATGATGACCTCGTGGTGGTCGTGTTGCATGGCCGTCAGCATTTCCTGGAGATGCGGTTTGTGATGATCGTAGACCAGAGTGATTGTGCCGGCGATTTCCCTGTCGCCGGTGGATTGGCGATGTTCCACGAGCTGGGTGCGTATCATATCCGCTATCGCCTGCGATCGGTTGCCGTACCCCTTTTCTTTAACCATTTGATCCAAGTTATCCAGTAGATGAGAAGGGATGGAAACACTAAATCTGGCTGATGGAATCTTGTCCGATTTTTTTATGCCGCCTTCGCCGGCGTTTGCTTTCGAATTCTTCATAATACGGGAATCATATATACGATGTTGAGCTTATTGAAGGAATTCTTTTTGTATTGATGGGATGTGAGGCGCGATGCTGTAAGTTTTTGCCGCGCGTGGATTCCACGAAGTAGTCGGCATGGGGCAGAGTGGACGTGTAGGCAAAACGCAGATAAGGCTTTTAAAACCGCGTTAGTTAAGCTAAAAGGCAAAGTCATGATACGGTTTGGATTGCTTGGATGCGGAAAGATCGTACTTCGTCACGCGCGGCTTCTTGGAGAGGGGTATGTGCAAAATGGAAAATTACAGGCGGTGTGCGACAGACATGGGTATCAATAAATAACGATTTGCTATTAAAAGTCTAATAAACAGGTTATTGCCCACCGGCACAATCGCAAGGGGGGCGGTTTTTCTGACGGGCAGCAATGTGCTTGCTCAAGGGTTATCCGTTTTTACGTCGCCTATTATTACGCGTCTATATACGCGCGAAGACTTCGGGTGCGCAGGTGTGTTTCAGTCGTTTCTCACGATATTGGTGATCGTGGCCACGTTACGATACGACGTGGCTATAACACAGACTTCCAATAAGAAAGAGGCGGTACATGTGTTGTATTTGGCTGCGGTTCTTGTGGGGATTGCCGGGACGGTCGTTTTTGCGACCGGGCTTTTCGGGGGTGAACTTCTAACGCGTTTAACCGATACGCCGGGGCTCGAACCGTTTTGGTGGATGCTGGGGCTTGGGATTATTGGGTTGGGTTTGTTTACGAGTATGGACTACCTGGCGTTGCGCGAGAAGTTAATTAAAGTAGTTTCGAAGACCAAGATAATTCAGAGTGCGAGCGGGGTGACAACGACACTGGTGTTCGGCATACTTTTGAATGGACCCTTAGGACTATTGCTTGGGATAATCGTGGCACACAGCGCAGGTATAACGAATTATATCAGGGAGCTGTTTTTCAAAAATGTATCTCTAAAGTTTCGACCGGAATGGAGTGAAGTAAAGGAAGCAGGGTACAAGTTCAGGCGTTATCCCCAGTATTTTTGCGCCGCGGGAGTTCTAAATACTACAGGATTATTCATAGTGGTGCCGCTGTTAAGTGGTTTTTACGGGAGCGAAGTGGCGGGTACGTTCGCGTTGGCGCAGCGCATAATAATCATGCCGATGCGAATGATCGGAATGGCCATTGGCCAGGCCTTTCTTTCTGAAGCCTCTGCGCGGTGGCGCGAGCGGCCGTCCGATCTGCCGGGTATGGTGAGGAAGGTGCAGAAGGGCATGCTCCCTTTAGTGGTATTAACCCTCGTAGGCGGCGCGGTTTCGCCGTGGTTGTTCCCGATCGTATTCGGCGCCGAGTGGGCGGAATCGGGATTATACGTGGCGATTATGATACCCGCATTCGGAATGCAGTTGCTTGTTTCGCCTATTTCCTCTGTGTCCTATATTTTGAAAAGGCAGGATTTGCAATTAATCCTTGATTCGATGAGGGTTGTGTGGGTTCTTATCTCACTGGTAATTCCCGGCTATTTCGGATGGGAACCGATATACGCAATCGTGTTTTACAGTGTTGCGATGTTGATTACGTATTTGGTGAATTATGCAAGTTACAAGTATATTGTCAGGAAGGCGATCATTACACAGCGCGGCTAATATGCCGATTTTTGTGCGGGGTATGGAATTATGAAGAGCTGTTCTTGTTCCAGCGATAAACGTGCATCGGCGGGATATTGAATATCTCGAAGTGCGATCTTTCCTGTCCCATTATAGGGCGGCAGAGTGAGATGATGCGTTTGCTGACTTGGTATGCTACGAAGTGTCCGTTCGGGGCGAGTGTGGAATAGACGGTATCGAGAATCTGTTTCCCCAATTCATAGCTCATAGTGGAGAAGGGGATGCCGCAAATTATGACATCGGGCAATGGGAATTCATAGTGTAAGATGATATTCTTCAGGTCGGTTGCGTCGCCGAGGTGCGCGATGAGGCGTTGGTCTTTAATGCTTTTCAGGAGCGGTTGAAATTGCGGATTTATCTCAACGCAGAGGAGTCTTGCGTTTTGGGGCATTGTTCTGAGTATGGCGCGTGTAGTTCCGCCGGTACCGGCTCCCAGTTCGATGATGGTGTTTGCGGAATCAACTTTGGCCTCGCTCAGAATGCGGCGTTCGAGGAAGCGCGAGCTTGGTATAAACGAGCCGACTTTAAGCGGATGCTTGAGGAATTCCTTGAAGAACAGGAATCGCTCATCGTCTTTCGAATGAATTGATTTTGTTTTAGACATAAGAATTATTAATTTGTAAATAACTTAATTATTATGTTATATCCAATAACGATAAAGAATTCCTGTTGCAATTACAAACAAAATTCTGTGGTTCGCGGGGCATATCGTATTGAGTGTGCGGATTTGATTTAGTTTCATACGGCCTGGTATAATTTACTGCGCATTGGAGAAGAATTTCATCGGTTGTTTGTTTTGCGCTTCTCTGAGGATCATGAGTGCGAGCTCGCGCAAGTGATAATCGCCCCACATTGAGCTTTCGTTATTGGGTATGTTTTGGTCTTCGTGTGTGAAGTCCCAGCCCCTGGGTCTGTGGTAGACAGAGTGGAGGAGCAGCCCCTGGTGTTCGGGATTCGAGGAAAGATACGGCTCGTTAAACAGTGTCCGGGCTACTGTGAGCCCCGCTTGGCGGTAGGCGGCGCCTGATTTCTTGCGGCCTGCAGTGGTTTGGAAATTTCCGAGGCGGAGGAGGCCCTGGGCGGCGATTGCGGCGGCGGAGCTGTCGAATGGTTCATAATCATTGAAGGGGTCTGAGGGGCGCTGTGAGAAATCACCGAATTTATCGATATCCGGCGCGCCGGTATCCCAGATGGGTATGCCGTCGGTGCATGCCGTATCGATGTAGAAGTCGGCCGTTGCCTCGGCTGCGCGGAGCATGAAATCTGTAACCGTTGTTTTATCCGGGCAATGTTGAAATTCCGAATCGTCTAATGTATCGATGAACTCGAGTTCCTCGGCGAAACCGCAGATTGCCCAAGCAAGGCCGCGCGTCCATGTGCCGAAAGGCGAATAGCCTTGTTGAGTAGCAGGGCAACGGTACTGTCCGTCGTTGATATTAAAAATGCTTTCGTGCGCGGTGCGTCCTCTGCGGTCATATACATCACGGCCCTCGCCGTAAAAGACGGCGAACTCGGCGGTGGTCGAGGCATGATCGATGAGTCTGCTGAGCAGGTTTATTTTCTTGTCGGCTTCGGTTATGAGAGTGTGTCCCAGTTTATGCGCGATGGCCAGGGAGCGCAGGGAGCGTATGGTGTCTATGAAGAGTGAGTGAGGCCCGTTGAAGGAGTATATGAATCCGCGTCCGTCTTTTATATTTGTCCATCTGGCGGCTTGGACGGCGCCTGAAACCTTGAGGGCGAGGGTATAGAGTTCTTTTTCGTAATTGTTGAAGGGGAATCTATCTTCATTAATGAGCCTGAGAAGGTTGCCGTAGGTGGAGACGTTATTGAATCCGTGGTCGTGGACGCCCATATGGGTTAGGTGTCCGGCCATATGCTTCAAGGTTTTGGAGCGTCCTATCTCAAGGAATTCGGGGTCATCGGTGGCATCGAATTGCAGGAGTGCCGAGCCGAATTGAAAGCCTTGGGTCCATTCGGTCCATCCGCGTGTGGTGTATTTGCCATTGACAGTGAACACCGGCGCGCCGTCTTCCGTGCGCCAGGATTTGTCTATGTCTACGATCTTCCGTGCGGACAGATCGAACATCCGCGTTATGGCTGGTATTAGTTCTTCCGGTGTTATGGTATCGATTATTTTGATCGGCATGGGCGTTTATATCTCTGTGTTTTATGTGCGAAAATAATATTAATCATACCTGCGCTTAAAGGGTTCTCATGTGGAAGCCGCCGTCTACATTGATAACCTCGCCGGTTGAGAAGGGGAGGAGATCGTCGGCGACGGCGCATACGGCGCGGCCTACGTCGTCCGGCGTCCCCCAGCGCTTGATGGGGTACAGGCCTTCGGCGATCAATTTGTCGTAACGTTCCTTGACGGGCGCGGTCATATCGGTGGCGATAATGCCCGGTCGGATTTCGAAGACGCCGATTCCGAATTCCGACAGGCGCGCGGCGAATAGTTGTGTCAGCATAGAGAGGCCGGATTTGGTGATGCAGTAATCGCCGCGATTTACCGAAGCGGCGTATGCGCTGACGGATGAGATGGTAATTATTTTTGGGTTATAAGGCGGATTGGCGGGCGGATTATGGAGATGCTCGATCATTTTGTTTGCCGCCGACTGTGTGAGAAAATAGGGGCCTTTTAGATTGATGTGGATCATTCTGTCGAAGCTTTCTTCATTTGCTTCGAGTATATCGGCCCTGGGTCTGGGCGCTACTCCGGCGTTGTTCACCAGGAGATCGAGGCGGTTGAACCTGTCGTATGTGAACTCGATGAGTCGCCGGCGATCATCTGAATTCGAGATGTCGGCTTTGAATACTTCAGCGGTTATTGATTTACCTTCCGAACCGGCGGACTCGATGCATTGTTCGGCTGTTTGTGCCGCTGCTTCGGCGTTTCCGGCGTAATTGATGATTACGTTAAAGCCGAGTTTTGCCAGTGCGTTTGCGATACCGCGGCCGATTCCGCGTGAGGATCCTGTAACTAAGGCAACACGATTCATACTATTCAATTATAGCATGTACGAATGGTGGTTAAAGGCTTTTTAATTCTATCCGATCTATATTAAACGGCGCAGACCTCTTGAACGGCATCGGCCAGGACGGCGATCATTTTTCTTAATTGCGCGTCCGTCGTACAGTATGGTGGTATCACTGGGATCACGTCTCCTACGTTTCGTGTGAGCACGCCGCGCCGGGCCAAGGCCTTACACACACGTAAGCCGATTTGTTGTTCGTATGGGAACGGTTCTTTCGTGGAAGGATTCGCTACCAGTTCTACAGCGGCGATTAGACCTTCCCGGCGTATATCACCGACGGCGGGGAGGTTCCAGAGGCCATCGATTTCCTCGGCCATGAGCGAAATAAGACGTTGTCTTTGTCTTGTGCATTCATGGGAATGCAGGAGTTGGAGGCTGGCCAGGGCCGCGGAGCTGCCAAGCTGGTTGGCCGTAAAGCTATGGCCGTGGAAGAACGACTTGAATTCTTCGTACTCGCCGAGGAAGGCGTTGAACACGGGTTTTGTGGTGAGAGTGGCCGCCATGGGCATGTAACCGCTTGTCATAGCTTTCGCAAGCGCCATGAAGTCCGGTTGCACATCTTCCCGGTGCGAGGCGAACATGGCGCCCGTTCGTCCGAAACCGGTGAAAACCTCATCGGCAATGAGGAGAATATCATTTTCGTCGGCGATTTCGGCGATTTGCCGGAGCCAGTGTTGTGGTTGGGGGATCATCCCGGCCGCGCCCTGGATCAGGGGTTCGTAGACGATGGCGGAATAAGGCGCGCCGCGTTCCTTTTGTTCGGTAATTTGTTTATGGACTTGCCGTATGCATTCCCAGTTGCAACGCCGGTATTTGCGTGCATCGGCGCGTTCCGGTTCGGCCTTGTTCCATTTGCATCTGTAACAGTACGGCGCGGGTAGTGTGTCCGTTTTGAAGAGGAGTCCCGAGTAGGCCTTATGGAATAGGTCTATATGCCCGACGCTGACCGCGCCTATTGTGTCGCCGTGATAAGCGCCTTGAAACGAGAGGAATCGTGGACTCTCGGTTTTTCCGGCGCGTCTTATGAATTCGTAGGCCAGCTTGATTGCAACCTCGAGGGCGGTGGAACCGTTATCGCTGAAGAACACTTTTTCAAGGCGTTTGGAGGGTGTGTCCGGATTGGCGGCGGAGACGAGCTCGGATGCGAGGATAGACGCTGGTTCATTGGCGAGGCCGAGGGCGGAGGAGTGCGCAATTTTATTTAGTTGTTTTATAACGGCGTCGTTAATGTATGGATTATTATGCCCGTGGATATTCGTCCAGATAGAAGAATTAGCGTCCAGGTAGATGTTTCCGTTTATGTCTTCGAGGGTGGAATCCTTGCCTGAAATGATCACGATGGGTTCTTCACGGAGCCAGTCCTTCATTTGTGTGAAGGGATGCCAAATATAACGATGATCGAGTTCCGCTATTCTGTTCATGATTTATTGGACTCTTTTGCATCCGACGGTAACGAGCTGATAGCCTTTTTCAATTCTTCCGTTTGCGAAGTTTGTTCACCCCATTCGAGTGACTTGCTCCAAACTTTGAATGCCTCTTTGGGCTCATTGTTTTTTTTAAGCAGTCGCCCCCAGAAAAGGCCGATTTTTTGCCGGAATTCGGGTTCGAATTCATCCGGATTCGAACTGACGACGCGCCAGAGCCATTGGAAATCGTCGTGAGCTACCTTTTCGCGTCCGAGAAATGCGGGCATGTGATAATTGTTAACGGCGCGGATAAACCGTACATGCGGATCGCGTGGCGCAGCTTCGACGGCGGCGTCCATTACCTTGTTGCCTTCACGTACGAACTTTACTTGTGAGAATGGCCATATCGTATCCCTGGCTTTCATCGTGGTGACGCTTCCAAGGAGTACGCGGCCCATGGCGTTTGTCGGTTCGATATCGAGAAGCTTATTCAAGTATTTTTCGGCCTTGGACACCGCATCCTCATTGCCGTCGGCGCCCATGTCGTGATACAAGTCTCCAAGCTTCAGGAGGACGGAGGTGTTTGTAGGATTCCTTTCAATCTTATCATTGAGTGTTTGAAGGAGCTTTTGTATATCGTCCGTTTCCGAGGCGGCCGCGGTTATTAATTGTAAAGTACTGAACAGGCACAGTGTGATAGTAAGTAATGATTTTTTCAACCATTTCATATTCGTCCTATTCAATTTTTTCCCGGTACTGCGCAGGAGGGATTGGGTTCCTGAAAGGCGCGCTGTTTCCGGCGGCTGTTTCCCGAACCGACGGAATGCTTATATGTGTTTCGAGTCGTTTTCGTCTTTCGCATTATACCCATCTTCCTGGCGCTTGAAATTCACTTCGTTTTTCTTGAGGTATGCCGCGAATACGTCATCGGCCGACATGCCGACCACTTGAGCGGCGCTGATCAAGAAGTGGAAGATGTCTACGATCTCGACACGTGCGTTCTGTTCATCGAACTTTTGGTATTTAGCCCACCATTTCCAAGGTACGCTATCGGTTAGTTCGGCGATCTCTTGGGTCATGGCGCGGGAATAATTGAGCAACCATTCGGCTTTTTCTGCGTCCGACATGTCCTCTGTATTCACGCCGATTCTGCGATTTAGTAGCGCCTGCATCCTGAACATCTCGCGTAGCCGATCCTTATTATCCATTTGATCCATGTTATCCATTATCTTAGGATTTATCGTTAATTGCATTTGAGCAAGAAGAAAGCGTTAATCCCTGGAAGCCGATATTAATATATCAACACAGCGCTACGTGTTTGCGTTGGATCGTGTTTGAATTCGATTGAAAACCGTCGAAAATGCCTTACCATATAGTGTGGTCTGCAATGACAATAAAAGTTTAATTGAGCGCCTCTCGAAGTCTCAGATATTTCAGGATTACGAGCGTGCGTTCAGTGAGGCTACGGGGCTGCCGCTGGCGTTGAGGCCGGTGGAAGTCTGGCAACTGGTTTTGCATGGGAAGAAGAATCAGAGTCCTTTTTGCAGTCTGATGATAAACGGCAGCCGGACGTGCGCCGCTTGCCTGGACGTTCAGAAGAAGTTGTCGTCGCCTGATGTAATAGTGCCGCAGACGGTGACGTGTTTTGCTGGTTTGATTGATGCGGCGGTACCGGTACGGATCGGTAACGAGTTGATCGGTTTTTTGCAGACGGGCCAGGTTCGGACGAAGGCGCCGACGCGAAGCGAGTTGAACCGAATTACAAAGTTGCTTATCAGCTGGGGATTATCGGTGGATTTGAAAAGGGTCGAGGAGGCGTTTTTTCATACACGGGTGATTTCGCCGAAGCAATTTGAGTCGGTTATCAGGTTGCTTTCCATCTTTGCGCAGCATTTATCGATTGTCAGTCACCAGTTAATGATTCGACAAGCGAATGCGGAGCCGTTGAATATAATAAAGGCGAAAAAGTACATTCATGACCATCAAACCGATGACATTTCGCTGAGTGAGGTCGCCAAGGCGGTCAATACCAGTACGTATTATTTTTGTAAGATTTTCAAGAAATCCACAGGTTTGAATTTCACGGAATACTTATCTTGTGTTCGAATCGAGAAAGCGAAGAACCTGCTGTTGAATCCGAACCTGCGCGTTAGTGAAATTGCGTATGAAGTTGGTTTCCAGTCGTTGACGCATTTCAACAGGGTATTCAGAAAGCTCGTAGGTGAATCACCCACGGCGTTCCGGAATAATTTGATGAGTACGTAAGGGAATTCGGCGGGCATGGATGCTGCGGTCGCGTAATTTAGAGTTATCGACCGGGTGCATCTGAGTTAGGGAAAGGTTGTCTTATCTTCCACCGGTTCGAGAGACGCGATTTGCCGCATTAGAGAATTCGCTACGCGTTCGCACAATTCCTTGAAGTGCGGTTTATCGGCTCCTGCAGCTTCGGCGCGTTCTGTTTCGAAGTACATCGGGTGCCCGAACTTAACGGTTATTTTTGTAGGGCGAGGAATGTAGTTGTGTCTGCCAAGGGCCTTGAAGGAGCCGAAGACCCGAACCGGTACAACAGGCGCGCGGGTCTTGAGGATCATAAGGCCTATGCCGGGTTTTGCGGGTTGGATACGACCGTTGAAGGTGCGTGTGCCTTCCGGGAAGAGCAGAACCGCGCCCCGTTGTTTGAGTCTTGTCAGTATGGCCTTGAGCCCTGCGGCGCCCGCGCCGTCACGGTCTACCGGCACCACGCGCCAGTTTCTGAAGAGCGCGCCGAGGATAGGTTTATTGAACAGGGATTTTCTGGCGAGAATACTAACGAACCGGGGAACAGCCGTTCCGACAAGGGGTGGGTCGAGGAAGCTGGCATGGTTGGCGGCAAGGATGACCGGGCCCGATGCGGGCACGCGCTCCGCGTTGCAGGTGCGTAATCGGAAAAAGGTCTTGAACAACAACTTGAACAAGGTTTTAAAGCACCAGTATAGAAAACTCATTTTCATGGTGAAGTGTTCAATCTTTGGTCTGTTTATGTTGATTGATTGATTCCATTTTTTTGTGAATCTCCTCGAGTATACGCGCCGAGGTTTGTTCGGATGTCATATTGGAATTATTAATTACTATGGCGCCTATTGATATCATTAACGGCGCGCTGGAGCGTCGGCTGTCGCGCATATCCCTGTCTTCGAGATTCTCCGTTATACCGTCGGAAGTGCGCCGGCGTGTGCGTTCGTCCAGCGAGGCGTCGAGGTAGAATTTGAACTCGGTTTCCGGGAATATATTTGTCCCTATATCCCGGCCTTCCATGACCAGGTTTCCGAACTTGGTACATTCACGCTGTAATTTTTTCATCCATTCCCTGACTTTCGGGACGGCGGCGATGTATGGGACGGCGGCGCTTACTTCCACGGACCTGATTTCTTTTTCGGGGTAGTAATTATCGACCAACAGCCGGACATGGTTATCGATGCGTTTGAGTCTGGTTTTCCATGTTCTGCATGCTGCGGCGACGGCTTTTGGGTTATTGATGTCGATGCGCTTTTTCAGACAGTACCAAGCCAGGGTGCGATACATTGCGCCGGTATCCACGTAAGCATAATCCAACGCCTTGGCCACGAGCTTGGCATTGGTGCTTTTGCCGCTGGCGCTGGTTCCGTCTATGGCTATTACAATTGGTGTATTCAATTATCCTCGCGTTTACTTGTTTATGGTTGAATATAATTAATTAGCTCTGAGGTAAATTAACAAATCAAGCGGCCACCAAGTCATCCGGCGGCAGAATGTATCCGGACTCGGAGTCTTTGATAGTCGCGCCCAGTCCTTTTTGGGGGGCGGCGGCCAATTTTTGGAAGAAATCCGGGAATGTTTTTTTCACGCAGTTTGGATTACTGATGCGGATACCTTGGATTCTTAGTCCGAGCACGGCGAAGCACATGGCCATACGATGGTCGTTGTAGGTTTCTATTATTGCGCCTTTTGGTTGTGATGGATGGACGATTATTGAATCGCCTTCTTCGGTTGCGGTGATGCCGCATCTGGATAGTTCCGTACAGAGCGCCTTTACGCGCTCGCATTCCTGGAGTCGTAGGCGGCCCAGGTCGATGAACCTGACAGGGGATTTCGAAAACGCCGCCAGGACTATGGCGGTCATGATGCTGTCGCCGAGGTCGCGTTTTCTCGATATTGTTTCGGGTAGCGGGAGGAACTCCGGGAACTTCGCGTCTATTTGCAGGGCCGGGTCGGGTGCCTTCTTTATCCGAATCAGTCCTGCAGGCGCCGGTATTTGGTTTGCCAGGGCGTCGGCCGCCCGGAAATAACTTGCGCTCGAGGCATCCGGTTCGATTTGGAAGCTGCCGCCGTTGTGCGGAAAGCGTTCGGACATCCTTTTGGTCATGGTGATGTAGGAGGATTCATTTTCGTTTTCACCTTCAACATGCACTCGCCATTCGGCGCGATGCGCGCAAAGCAGAAGCGCGGACGCGAACTGTGAGCTTTTGCTGATGTCCACACGGCAATCTCCCGGGCGACGTCCCGCGCCGTGTACTAGGGCGGGCAGGCGGTTTGTGTGTGAATCGATTTTGTAACCGAGGCTGCGAAGTGCAGTGAAGAGTTCCGCCTGCGGGCGCTCGTGCATTCTGGGGGTGCCCTCGATGCGATATGCGCCGTCGCCGAGACAGACAAGGGCGGTCAGGAACCTGGCGGCCGTGCCGGCATTGCCGATGTAGAGTGTTAGTGGATCAACCTCCGTACCGCCGCGTTGCGGTATTATGCCGCCGGCGCCGGTGATGGTGATTGTGCGATTGCACATTTCATCCTTGTCGTGGGAGACGCTGATACTGAAGCCGAGCTGTTCGAGGCAGCGTGACATGACTTCCGTGTCTTCGCTGGCGAGTGCGCCGTGGAGTGTGACGGTGCCTGTGGACAGCGCGCCGAGGATAAGTGCGCGGTTCGTAATGCTTTTTGAACCGGGCACGGTTATCTCCGCGGCGGGTATTTTACTTGGCGGGATTATCTCGATTATATCCGGTATTTTCATTGGACTCGGCATGGATCAAGCGCCGGTGCGCGTGGAGACTAGATTCTCCTTCAACTCGCACCAGGTGTCACGTTTCTGTTTTGCTGCGGCGAAGTAATCCTCTACGGCATCGGCGTTTTCGTGTTCGAGAACTCTTTTAAAGCGTTCGAGTTCGCTCATGAACGCGTCCAGGATGCCGAGGATATTTTCCTTGTTCGCGGTTACGATATCGCGCCACATCAGCGGTGAACCGGAAGCGATCCGTGTGGTATCGCGGAAACCGTTGCCGCAGACCAAGCCTTGTTCGTTGATGTGATCGGATTCGAGAACGTAATTCGAAAGGGCGGCGGCCAGGATGTGCGGAAGATGACTGCACCTGCCTACGAGTTTGTCGTGTGTTTCCGGCGATAGTAAAACAACGCGGGCGCCCACTGATTCCCATAATGCGGTCAGGTTTGCGACGGCATCCGGTGAACTGTTATCCAGCGGCGTGACAATGCAGGATGTGTTTTTAAAAAGGTCGTATGCGGCGTTTGACACACCTGTTTTTTCCGCTCCCGCCATGGGATGTGAACCGATGAACCGGCAACCGCCGCGATTTACCAGAGGATGCAGGTTATTGACGATACTTGTTTTCACGCTCCCGACGTCGGTTACAATTGTGCCGGGAGCTAGGGAAGGTAGCATCCGTTCGGTTAGCTCGTACATCTTTGATGGTGGTGTGCATAATACAATGATCTCGGCATCGGAAACGGCTTCTTCCAGGTCGAGGGTTGCGACATCAACTGCGCCTTTATCCAGGCATTCGCGGATGCTTGCTTCTCTTCGGACGAAGCCAAAGACGCTTTCCGCCAGGTTATAATGTTTTAATGCCGATCCGAGTGAACCGCCAAGGAGTCCTACCCCGATCAGCGTGACTTTACGCCATCGCATATACGGATCATTAAAGCCTGAAATCGGACTTTTTATCAACTTCCAATGCTGAATAATTCCGATGCCGTGCGTGTCGTCCTCATCTTTGCACTTTGATCATGTACCATGTGGTTGGCGTGTTGCCGATCCAAATCCGCGCCGAGTTTTCCTGTATTGAAGTGCGTGCGGTGGTATCCATCGGTATGCCCAGAGGACTTAAAGGTGTGACCGTGATATTCCGGAACTTGCCGATATTCCGGAGGGTGATTTTGCCGGATACGGCTTCGATAAGCGCGGGGCCTTGACCCCATTCAGCTACCGTTTGCCTGTCTTTTTCCCATTCGAAGCCGGTGTTTGTACAGCGCGCGGTGGTGGTAAGAAGCATTTTTTTGGATTGCCGCAACGGCACACCGTCAATTGATGTCAGGATAATCGAGCAGAAGTTATTTGTGATTTGTGTGGTCATTTGGGACGTGGACTTATCGGAGGACTCGACGAAGCCGATAAGCGCCTGCGTTTTCGGAGAGTCGATTGTGACTATTCCATTGGATTCGCCCGCGTTGTACCAGCCTAATTGGCCTGTGTCCGATTCAATACGGTTAATCGGGGCAATGTCGATATATTCATCGTCGGAATCCGTGCCGAATCTGAATAGTGTCTTATGAACCAATGGAGTCGAGCGTGCGAATCCAGGCATAAAAAATGGGCGTTCCTTGCTTCGCTCCATGCGAAGCGCCGCGATTTCCAGCTCAGGCATGACCGTTCGGATAACGGTTTTCTGCGCGGGTTCGATGTCGTGTCGATTCCACATGAGCGCGCAGGTATAGAGATTGGCCATCTTAACCGGATCGTTGCTGAAGTCGAACCAGCCGTTTCGACGAATACCCCTCGGCCTCTTTTGTTTCTCGCCGCTGCCGAAAGTGAACCAGTAAATGCCGTCCCAGTTATGAAACAGCGCATACGCGGTCAGAATAGTATAACCTTCGCAGGCGTATTCGTGCGGAAACGGATGATTTACCTCGGATATAGTGAACGGCTTACCCTGCAGTGGGGTGCGCGCAAACTGGACGACCGTCGAGTCAAATGGGTCGTTGACCATAGGTGTATTCTTGCACCATGTGGTGTTGTCGAGGTTCGGATGCTGCCAGTAGCCGTGCCCGTCTATTATATCGAACATCGCGTTTGCGCGGATATGCGCGTACGCGGCATAAGAGTCGTTATGATCGGCGGTACCTGCGATGAGCGGGCGGACTCTTAGCTTGTTCTTCAGTAAATCCCGCATCTGCTGAAAGAAACAATGCTCAATATCGATGTAGAACCGCGCTTCCGTAGTAAAACGGAGTTTCGAGGCGTCCTTGAACTCATCAGGCTTGAGCCGCGGGATGAGGTCGCCCTGTTCATTATTGCATTCATCACGAATTTTCTTAAGTTCGTCCGGCGGCAAATTGGTTTTAAGCCATTGATTGTACAGTTCCGTTAACTCACGCGCATAAGAAACAGGTATGGGTGACCATGTACCGGGATCAGTGTCATCCCGGCCGACAAGACGCCATCCGACCCAGCCCTCGAGGACGGAGTTTTCGTTAACCAGCTCGATAGCTAGGATTGCAGGCTCGTTCCTGTATTCATTGCCGGTGTATTGGTTATTGTGGGTCAGGAGTTGTTCGGCGTATTCTTTCTGAAGAAATATCAGGCGCGGATTGAAATATGTGGCGGACTTGCCGAGCCCGAGTATTTTGTAATCCCTCACGCCATCGCCTTCCTTGTATCGACGAAATACGTTTAAGTTAAGGTTAGAATAAATGCCGCGCTTCTTGAGCTCGGCGATGAAGAAGTCCAGGCGCTCGAGGTTTTCCGAATCCAGATGACGCGTATCGTCTTGTTCTTCATCGAAAATGCTGCGGCCCCAATTCGAATCAAGCCCATGAAACCTGACGCAATTTACGCCCATTCGCGCCAGGTGCTCGGCTGTCTTGACAGCTTCGGCATGGGATGGAAACGAGTTCGGGCCGACAATATTAACGCCCCAAACGCGGAATCGATTTCCATTGGGCTTGACCATGCGTCCGTTGAGAACCGCGATAAAACCGTCTTTGCCCGCAGGCTTCTCCTGAAAATCGGAGAAATCGATTACAGTATCTTTCGCTTGTTCCCAGTCCATGGGAAACGGGGCGAGGGCGGATACATCGGGGGTTTGCCCGCATACTACGAAGATGCAAAAAAGTAAAAGAACGGAAATTCTCATGCTCACCTTCTTAATTAGAAATCCAAATTAATGCAACCTCCATGGTAAATCAGAAATATTTTGTCAGCCTTTCTTTGCGCTCGTTGCGGCCGTTGCGGGGGGATAACCTCTTGCCAAGCGCACAAAAAAGGCCGGATCGCTTGATCCGGCCTTTGTTGGTTTCACGCACTATATGCGAACCGTGCTGCAGGATATATTATTGCGTCAGCCGATAGAACTGCATGCTCTCCGATGCGGGCAGGGTGACGGTGTTCATATCGCCTTCGACTACCGGGTCCGCTTCGACCGGTTGCCATGTGGTTGCCGCGCCGAGGGTGTTTGAGGCTTCGAGGACGAAGCCATCGCCTTCAACCGGCCAGGATATGACCACGTTTCCGTCCTGCTCGGTAATCGAGAGCTCCGGAGACACGGCCACCGGGTCCGGCCCTGCCGCGAAGTTCGACATGATGGTATCGGCGCTGAGTATGCCGTCGTAGATTCGGAATTCGGTGATGCTTCCGTTGAAGTATGGGTCGGCACTGTAGTTTGATCTGCCGAGCCAATTATTGACATCCTCGATTTCGAAGAGGCGAATGTTGGCATCGACCGATCCGACTTCCTCGCCGTTCATGTATAGTCTCATCAATTTTCCATCGTAATTGTAGGTGATGACGACGTGCGTGCGCTCCTGGAACGGGAATGCCCCTGTTCCGAGGTCGATGAATGTGTCACCTGTGCTGCTGACAACGGACACTAAGAACGGATAGGGGCAGAGGAACATGTACTCGGTACCATCACCTATACCGTCTTCACCTTCGGTGTTATTGCCGAAGTCGAATATCCGCTGCCACCATTGTCCGTCCGGACCGTTCCAGGTAGTCCAAACCTCGAACGTGGCGTTGGTGAGGCTCGACATTATACCGTTGGGCAGGTTTACGTAGGAGTCCACGCCGTCGAGACCGAGGACGCCGTTGGTGATGGTCGCGCCGCCGAGGAGCTCGCCGTCGGCTTCGCCCACAGAGTCGGTTGCCACGGTGGCGCCCTCTTCGTTGAAGCTATAGCGGTGAGCCATGACCGGTTCGGGTGCGGCCACTACTTCGACGTCCACGCTGCTCTGTTGTCCGTTATAATCGCAGGTCAGTGTGGCAGTGCCTTCGGAAACGCCGCGGTACTGGCCGTTTGCGTCGATTGTCAGTATATTCGTATCACCGGATGTCCATGTGGACAGGAGTGTGACGTCGAGGTAGTCGCGGTTTTCGAAATCGGCGGTGGCGGTGACTTGGCCTGCGCCGGTGACTTTGACCGTTTCCTTTGTGACGTTCAAGTTGACACCCAACAGCTCGCCGGGGTGGGTCATTTCGACGCCGTATGTGTAATTATTTTGCACGTCGGCCGCCGAGAGTGTGCCGCCGTGTATTCGCACGGAGCCGATGTAGCCGGTAAGCGCCTGAACGAAATCGAAGCCGTCACCGGCGCCGTTACCTTGAGCGGCTATTCGGATCACTTCAGCGGGGAAGGTGTCGATACTGAAGTCCGCGCTGTTCTTGAGTACGCCGTCGGCGTAGACTCGGGCGGTTGTGCCGTCGTAGGTATAGACCAGGTAGTGCCATTTACCGGCGACGGGTGCACCGTTCCAGCCGATATCACTATCCCAGTGTGCTGCGGCGCCCCAGGTTGGGTGAGCCCCATAATTGAAAGAATTATTTCTATATGGTGTTTCGCGATGGCCTAATGCTACCAAGGTTTCTTCGGCTGCGATTTCCGGATTGAACGCCCAGACCTCGAATGAGCGGTCGCTACTGCCTTCCAGGTCCTCGGTCGTAGCGGGGCCATAGTAGGCGTTTGTACCGTGGAACTGGACGCCGGGGATGCCCGTGTCCGCCACGTCGTCAACGCGTACCGCATCGCCGACCTCGTAGAAGTCGCCCATGCCCGCTGCGCGGTTGACCCATGTGATGTCGCCGGCGCTTGTGTCTGCGGCGCTAAGGTCGACATACAGAGTGCCGGCTGTGACGACGCCCTCGCGCCCTTCAACCGTCACTTCCGCGCTGCCTGTCTTGCCGTCGTATGAGGCGTTGATCGTGGCGGTGCCTGCGGAAATCGCTGTGACAAGTCCGTTTGCGTCGATCGTCACAATGTTTGTGTCGCTGCTCTCCAGTGTTAATCCCGGATCACCCAGGATTTTCACGCCTTCGGTCATCATGGCGTACTGTAGCAGGACATCGGCGTTTTGCGTGTCGTCCGGATTCATTGTAGTGTCTAGGTCGACCGTAATTTCGTCCAGATTGCCGAGTACCGAGGTATCGTGGTCCGGCTGTTCCGGGCCTGCGACGAAGCCGGCCGCCACTTCCACCGGCGAGAGTGCGGTGTCGTGTATGCGGAACTCGTCTATGGTCGCGTTAAGATACGCGTCGCCGCTGTATAGGGAACGGCCGATGTATGAATAGACATTCGAGATGCTGGAGAGTGGAAAGTCCAGGGCTGTCTGACCGACGCGGACGCCGTCCATGTAAAGCGACATTACGCCGCTGGGTGGATCGTATACGCAGGCTACATGTGTTTTGCCTTGGTTATCCATTACGCCCGGTGCGGTAGCTATAAGCTCATGGTCATAGCCGGGGTCTTCGTCGGCGTAACTCATGCGTGTATCACCTGCATCGGAGTGCGGGGTGAACATCACGTAGTACCTGCCGAGCCCATCGACATTCGTGTCGCCGAAGTCATAAATACGACACCAATTAGCGTTTTCGAATACTTCAGTCCAAAACTCGAATGTTACGCTTTCCAGTCCGTCGATCAGGCCGCCAGGTAGATTGACGTATGCGCCGGCCTCCCCGTACAGGTCAAGAGCGGTACCGGTGAATGAGGCTGTACCTTCAGCCGTACCGTGTGCGGTGCCCACCGAGTCTTCGGCGTCACCGTTGAAATCGTAGCGATGGATCAAATCCGCCTGTGTCATGGCGACGAAGGCGAACGCCATCCCGGCGATTAACATTTTTTTCATAAGAACGCCTTTCATACGTTTTCCTTTCGTGTGTTTAGGTTGCTTATTGAATTTGTTGCTCTTTTATTACTCCCTTTTCTCCCGAAAAACAGCGTGATACTCCGGAAGACGGCCCTGTTATCATCCCTTCACAATGAGCGGTTATGAGGGGATAAAAACTGACGAGCATATTTCGCAAGGCGCCGGCTGTAGACTGTCCACGGCTGGCACCTGTCCGACGCATACGTATCGCCTCGCCCGTGTATATTGTGGCTTGCATAAATACTCCAAAAATATCTTTTGTTAGGGTTTTGCGGAGCAAATTCACATAATTCGGATTCGCGGCAATATTACATGTTTAGAGCTAAGAAGTGAAGGATATATCAGATCATTCTTTGTAGATTTTCGGTCATTTGAGGGTGCTTCAATAATTTCGATCTATTAAAACGGCTATTTCCAGACTTGCCCTGTCAGGGGCAAAAGAAGCCATGCTGACAGCTTTAATACGATAATAACGGACGGTTTGAGTTCTGTTGGGGAATTCAGATGGAACCGGCGATCAGCCCCCTGCGACGACGGTAATGATTTCGAGGTGGTCTTCGGGTTGGAGGGGTTTTTCTTTGAATTCGGATGGCGCGACGGCTTCGCGATTATGTTCGACGACTACATGCGAAGGATTTATCCCGGATGCCTCGAGGAATTCGTGTATGGTCGACGGCAGCCGTGTTTCCGTCTTTTTTCCGTTTACGATTATCCAATTCGTCGGCATATCGGTAGATATTCAGATTTCATTGTGTAGGTATGAACAAACCTTATCTAATTGCACAAGTGGCTATACCTCGTCGCTTAGTATCGTATCGTCGTCTTCGTAGCAGGGCGCGCAGCAACAGAGGATATGCAAGGTACCCTTGCCGGTATTCCGGATTTTATGTTTGCTCCCCGGCGGAATGGCTATGGCGTCGCCGGCGCGGACGTCCATGGTTTCATCACCGACTTTCATTAAGCCCATGCCGTGAGTGACATAGTAAATTTCTTCCGTTTCGATGTGATAATGCTCCTGGGTTTCACCGTTTTCGGGTATTCGCGCTTCCGCCAGGCTCTGGTTTTTGATGGACGAATTTCTATATGCAAGGAGCTCCCTGATTTCGGATCCGTCTTTTGTTATAAAACTCGGGACTTTATTTAGATTCTGTATTTGCATGATTCCTGGTTGTTAGACATTTATTCGAGCGGCGGTGCCCGATTGGTAAAATATCTTTTAAGGTCGATGTTTGCAACAGAGATTCCCGTTGCGACGAGGAGCATTGCCGGGAAGAAGGTTTTGGTGACCGGCTCATCAAGGAAAAGATGCGCTCCGAGCAGGGTGGTCAACGGAATCAGGTTAATAAACAGGAACACGCGGCTTGTCGCCCAGTATTTGAGGGCGTTGTTCCACAAGACGAATGCAAGCACGGCGCCGCCGAGGATGCAATATGCCTGTGTGAGGACGAGTCCCGTTTTTAGGTGGATCGGTTGCATGATGAATTCAATCAGTGCTATCGGTACGAGCCAGACGCCGGCGCGCCACATGGTGTGCGCCGTGATTTCGAAACCGGAGAATTCAGTCCCCATTCTGCTGCATTGATGTCCATGGTATGCCCATAGCATACCGGCGAACAGGCCGAGGAGTTCGCCTGTCCACTTGGTTTCGGCGGCGTCCAGTTTAGGCCAGAAAAGCACGGCGACCCCGGAAAGTGTGATTGTTGCGGCAATGAACCTCTGCAATTTCGGACCGGTTATATGTTTGCGCTCGCCTATAAGCGCCCAGACCGGCGAGGCGCCGATGTATAAGGCTACGTGAGAAGCCGGCGCCGACTTCATCGCCCAATTGAACACGACAATGTACAACGCCAATGAAAGTCCGGTTCGAAACCAGAATGCCGAGATTGCTTGTTTTGGGAGAGGTTTATCGCCATTGCCCGCAAATACGAGCTTCAACAGTAATACGAGTATTAGTCCCGCACACAGAAAACGCGTGCTTCCGACAAATACAGGCGGCCATGACGCCACAAGGTATTTGACGCCGGTGTTATTGCCGCCCCACAGGAATACGGTAAGTAGACAGCTGAATATCAACCAGGACTTGTTCTTCAAAAAGCTCACCAGATGAGTAATGAGGTTTTAGGTGTATGTTTCAATAGTATTTTTTCTGGGGCCCGGCCGAATGTGCGGAGGCCGACGCATTTTTACGCCCTTTCTTTGTGACCTGGAATAAAAAATATGTTCTGATCAACAGGTTGCTGTTAGGATATCCATATGCCGGTATCCATGTTTCGGCGTAAAAACCGATTAGAACCGTGGATATTCCGGTTTTTTAAGTCTTTAACCTCTGTTTTTTGCTCAGGGAAAGTGCCTGTCGGGGTATTGACGCGGGACGGACTTTTGGATGAATCCCGGGCGATTGTCGTTAGTCCTTTTTTGAGAAAGACTTATGCCTATGGAAACGCGGTTTCGGGAGAAGTATGCCCGGAGATTTGGTCATGACCGGTTTTCTCGGATTCGGTTTTTAAGTTTAACAGGATCGAAAATTAACGAAAAAATGGTCAAAAACCGGCAAAAACCGGCTGTTAATAACTTGTGAATAAATGTGAATATATTCTCCTCGCCACGATAGATTTGATCGCTTAAAAATAGCGTCGCAATTCAGGGCTGTTCGAAAAACAAAGGAATTGGTGAGGAAATAGGAGAATGACGGAATGAGGAAATATTTGTCTAATATATTGATAATAAGGGACTTGTGTAGAGGGTATGTTGAATATGGTTTTAGTATGGAGGCGCCTAAGGCGCGGCTGGATGCGATGTTTGTCGATGTCGAAGGCGCCGAAGGATGTTGAAGTTAGTGTTATGTGCGAATGGCATAACGGGGTGAATAAACTTGTGAAAATCAGTCTTTTTTGCTCAGGAAAGCCATGGAAAATCTAGGTCGAAAGATATGGACTGAGGTCCAGAATCATTTGCAGAGGATCGTAAATCCCGAGTTATATAGTCTCTGGTTTGCGCCTCTCAGGCCGCTGAACATGGAAAACGACCGATTACTCTTGGCGGTGGCCAACGAGTTTTCTGAGGTATGGTTGAGAGATAATTACCTTGATTTGCTCGAGGATGTCCTCGGGCATGTGACGGGGCAGCCGTACAAGGTCGATTTCCAGGTTAACGGCTATACACCCGATATGGTTTTAGAAGAGGGTGATCAGGTTCGAGAGAACAAGCCGCCGAACAGTCAGGCGGTGGCGGCTCGAAATTCCGAGCTGCTCTTGAATCCAAAGTACACTTTCGACACGTTTGTGGTCGGATCGAACAACAATTTTGCGCATGCGGCGGCGACCGCCGTAGCGCAGTCGCCCGGCAGGTCGTATAATCCGTTGTTTGTGTACGGCGGCGTCGGTCTTGGAAAGACGCATTTACTGCATGCGATAGGGCAGCATGTGGTCGGTAACAAGAAGAATGCGCGTGTGGCGTATGTATCGTCTGAGAAATTTACCAACGAGTATATAGATGCCATTCAAAACAACAAGGTAATGCGTTTCCGGCGGAAGTACAGGCAGACGGATTTGTTATTGATCGACGACGTACAGTTTCTTTCCGGCAAGGAGCGCATCCAGGAGGAGTTTTTTCACACCTATAATGCGTTACATGAATCGCACAAACAGATCGTATTGACGTGTGACCGCCCGGCCACGGAGATACGCAACCTGGAGAACCGGTTGGTGTCGAGGTTCGAGTGGGGCCTTGTCACCGACCTGCAGTTGCCGGATGTGGAAACACGCCTGGCTATCCTGAAGAAGAAGTCGGCTTCAATGGGGATGAAGATCGACGATGCGATACTGCAGTTCCTTGCGAAGCGTATCAGACTGAACATCCGCCGGCTCGAGGGCGCATTGATCCGGGTGGCCTCGTTTTCCTCGTTAACGGGGAAGCCGTTGACGCTTGAATTGGTCGAGGACCTTTTGAAGGAAATCCTTCACGAGGAAAACCAGGGCTCGGTGAATGTCAGTTTGATCCAGAAGCGCGTTGCGGAACATTTCGACATTAGACTGGCGGATATGACAAGCCGCCGACGCCCGGAGCACATCGCGTTTCCGCGTCAGATCGCCATGTTCCTGTCCAGACACTTGACGGACAACTCGCTGAGTACTATAGGCGATTCCTTCGGCGGCAGGGATCATGGGACGGTTCTGCATGCCTGTAGATTGGTCAAGGATCGGATGGAAGTCGATGATACGATAAAGCAGACAGTGGGTTTTCTCGAAAAGCAACTTTTGCGCTGAGAGGATAAGCGGTTGCCGCGGTATCGGAATCAGTTTTGCCGATGATGGTTGGCGGAACAGTAACAACGGATAATAGCGAGTGTTTTTTTAATGTCGATGGTATCGTGTTGAATTCCATTGATTGTCGATATAGTATTATTTCATGGTTGCATTGATTCGATCCGGACACTTGGGAACGGCTGCTGTTGTTATAGCAGCTTTCTTGGCAATGCTGCTGTTTGCGGGTTGTGCCACCACGCCGAAGGTCGACTGGGATGCGCGAGTGGGGAGTTACACGTTCGACGAGGCGGTTATGGAGCTTGGCCCGCCGGATAAGTCGGCGAAACTCGAGACAGGCGTGCGCGTTTGCGAATGGCTTACACGCAGGGGTTATGCGCGCTCGTCGTTCTTCGGTCCGACCGGTCCGTGGTCGTATCACGTATACGAACCAATTTCGCCGGATCACTTTTTGCGCCTGGTCTTCGACGAGGAGGGAGTGTTGACTGATTGGAGGCGTTACGCCAAATAGACGCCGGTGAAGGATGGTGATCAACGATGTTTTTTAAGAAACGAAAGAACCGCGTACACTATGGGATTTGGACATACCTCAACCGTGTAATCATCGTGCTCCTGTCATTGGCTGCGCTGATCGCCGTCGGCATGTGGTACGTGCCGTTGATCGAGCAAAATCAGCGGATGCGTACGCGAATTCTCCAGCTTGATCAGCAAATCGAGTATGAAATGCAGCGCTCGAATGAACTTGTCAGGGCGATAAATGCGTTGCGCACCGATCCCGAAACCGTTGAACGGCTGGCCAGGGAAAAGCTCGGTTATTCGAAGCCCGGCGAAACCGTCATACATTTTGAATTATCGCCGACGAACCGCGCTTTTTCATTGGAATGATCCGTTTTTGCATGGATTTCACCGGTAATGGTAAATTGGTTTGCCGAGAAACATCAGCTCTCCCCGGCGCGTTAACCGTCAAACAAGCTCCAGGAGCATATCGATGACTGTCTCGCGGACGCGCTCTCGCGGCAGCGCATTTATCCCGGAAGGATTCCGTAAAACCTTCACTGAATCACCCATCGGATGCCAGATATGTTCCGGTGTGTCCGGCCACAAGATGATCGAGGGTAATCCCACCGCCGCCGCGAGATGCGAGACGCCGGAGTCGTGCCCCACAAACGCGGTGCATGAACGCAGCCATTGCGCTACTTCCGGCAGTGGCTGGCTACGCAGTAACTTGAAGCGTTCGTGTGGGAGTACGGCGGTGAGGTGATCGAGCCTATCACCCTCGGCCTCGCCGCCGACGATGAGGAAATTGATAGATTCGAATTTGCATAATTCCAGGAGAAGATCATTCCAATTATTCTCCGGCCAATTCTTTTTCTCGCTCCCGCTTCCGGGATGCACGGCAAGCCAGACTCTGTGGGGCAACTGGAATTTATCCTGAGGCTCGAAAAAGATTCTCGGCGTGGGGTCCGGTGAATAAACGGCCAGTTTCTCCAGCGGCTTGAGATACGTATGGGTTGCGTGCTCCTTCTGGAGTAAGTTCGGCTTGTGCGGGCCTGCGATATAAAGTGAGCGCTCCGGGATGCATTTACGGATGTTTTCCTCGAATATCCGATCCGGGTCGTATAAGTACGAGATAATGACATTATACTGCACGAAAAAACGCCGCCAATCATGTGCCAGATTACCGTTTTTCGCAAAAAACCCGGCCAGCGGCCCCGCCTCTATCGGACGCACGGATGTGGCAAGCCCGCCCAGGAGCGCGAGCCCCGCTATATGCGGATACCCGAGAAGGTCGATCGTGGCGGATTCGAACTGCTTCTTAAGCGCGGTCAGCACCGGGAGTGTAAGGATAAAATCACCGATGGCGCCGCCGCGTATGACAAGAATTTTTCCACCGCTTTCTTTCATTTGCGTTCAAAGTTATCAGAATACCGCTATTCCGAGGACGATAAGCAATAGTCCGAAGGCCAGCCTGAGTCCGCAGGCTATGCGTAGTCTTTTCGTATTTGCGCCGGCCCAATTGATTATATCCCTGAGCCGCCATGGGGATATGGTAAACCAAATTCCCGCGATAACAAAAAGATAGGCCGTTACAACGATTACAAGGCGCCACGCGGATTCATGGAACCTGGCAGTATCAACCATCAACTTGGCCAGGAGTAAGATAACAACGCTCAACGCCCGAACGGCCAGGAAGTCTCTTATATAAACCGCGGTAAATATACCGAGGAGGACGAAACCAAGGAACATCAGCTTCCGGTAGGACGCGAAATCTGCGACTCGTTCCTGGTTGAAATTATAAAGAAACCAAATTGTGCCGAGAGTGATGAGAAAATAACCAAGTGGTGTCGAGCGTGGGAACCTGCGGATCAACTGTGAGACCGTCTCCGGCCTTGCAAGACCGTACAGGGTGGGTGCCGCGATGATTAATCCGAGCAATATAGAGAGGAGCGATAGACTCATTTTGTTTGTTCAGCTTTCTTGCATGGTTCCGGCGACTCGCCGTACAACGTGTACTTTCCGATCCCGGTTACGGTCGTATACATCAGACTTCCGATCATTGATTCATCGCCTTCGAAGACAACCCACTTATGACATCTGGTTCGGCCTTCGAGTCTCGAGGGATTCTTTCGACTGGGGCCTTCGACGAGTACCTCGACGGTCTGCCCGGTCAGGCGCTTGTATTTTTCAGATGCGATTTGGTCGACCGCGTTCATTAACCGCGCATGGCGTTCTTCCTTGACGTGTTGCGGTATCTGATTCTGCATAGCCGCTGCAGGCGTGCCGGTGCGAGGCGAGTATTTAAACAGGAACGCGCTGTCGAACCGGATGTCTTTAACTGCCGCGAGTGTATCCTCGAAATCGGATTCCGTCTCACCGGGGAATCCGACTATAATATCCGTGTACAAGCCGATCTCCGGTTTTACGCCCCGGAGTTTTTCGGTCAATCTTGTATATTGTGCCATCGAGTGCCCACGCTTCATCGCCTTGAGTATGTTGTTGCTCCCGCTTTGCAGCGGGATATGCGCGCTCTCGCAGAGTTTAGGCAGGTTCGCATAGGCGCTTATGAGATCATCACCGTAACCGCGGGGATGCGGCGCGGTGAAGCGAATCCTTTCAAGCCCATCGATGGAATGAACGGCTTCCAGGAGCCTCACAAACGGCGATACGCCGCCGGTTTTCTCAATAAGCCCTTTGCCATAGCTGGTCACGACCTGTCCCAAGAGGATGATTTCCCTGACGCCCTTATCAACTAGTTCACGGCATTCATCGAGGATATCGTTTAACGGACGGCTGTGTTCGACGCCGCGCGTTTTGGGAACGATGCAAAATGTACAACGCTGATTACAGCCTTCCATGATGTTGACGAATGCGCTGACCTTATTACCGCCGCTTGGGCGTGACAAGAGATGTCCCTTGGTCACGGTATGGCTTTGTGGTTCTTCGTTCACGTCGCAGATACGGATTGACCTGTCGGCGAGAATCTTGCCGAGGTATTCGGCGACGCGATGGGATTTTCTTGTGCCTAGTATCATGTTGATCTCGGGCAGTTCCGATAACAGCGTGTCGCCGTGCGCTTGGGCCATGCATCCGAGAAAGCCAAGGACGACGTTGGGCCTGTGACGTCTTACCTCGCTCGCCAAGGCCTGCATTTTGTTCATTGCTTTTCGCTCGGCGGTATCGCGCACGCTGCATGTATTCAGAAGGATCACGTCCGCTGCCGCCTCGTGAGGCGCAAGCGCGTATCCCTCCTGGATGAGCTGAGCGGCGACCCCTTCGGAGTCGCGTTCGTTCATCTGGCATCCGTAAGTTTTAATGAATACACTTGGCATGATATCGCCTTGCCGAGAGGATACGCGTCATTGCGATCCGAAGGCAAAAGGTTTTTGGCGTGTTCCGAAACAATGGCAGCAGTATGCCCTTGCCGTTGTCCTAACCTATTCCGCCAATCTCTTATTCAGTTCATTGAGCACTTTGAATGCGTCGGCGACGTAAACGACGTCGGCTTTTCCGTGCGCCCAGCCGCAATTGGTGTCGGAATTAATCGCCCGGCGTTCTTTTATGAACCGCCAGCCGACCGTGTGTGGTTCTTCGCCGTGGCAACAGGTAGCAAGGCCCTTCTTGTGCCGCGGTGTAGAACCTGTCTGACCGATCTGGTTCATGTGCGTCAGGAACGGGAGGACAGGCTGGCCTTCGCCGCCTAGATCAACAAGTGATTTACTGCTTCCGAGCGAGGCGCCAGTGGCGTCGAGAAATCCCCGGATCAGACGCTCGGCTTCCTGCGCATGAAACTCGCCGTCCGCCTGTTTTCTGGTCCATCCCGCGCCGGCGACCAATAACAATGCCGCGTCCGGGCGTATCGTGTCCTGCGCCGCCGATTTCTTTTCTTCTCCGGAAACCGTGGTTTTCAAGCACTCATCAGGTAGATCGACCTGAATTTTCTCGATTTCTACATTTGAAGGTTGCGATTGGAAAGGTGATCCAACGCCCGGCTCGATCAGAAGAAACCATGGTCGTTGGTTGCGCGTGCCGGTCACCGCAATTCTTTGCCTGTATAGCCATCGTTGAATACGGACTTTTTCGTCCGCGACCTCGACATTTGTTACGTGGGTGTCGGTGCGACCGTCTAAACGTGCGGCGACGCCGGACAAGGCGCGGTTGAATCTCGATGTGGCGGGCGCGATAACGATACTAGCTTCCGCCGCGCGCGCGAGCGCCTCGAATGCAGCCGCATCCGTCGAGTACCGCGGCTGCGTGAATTCCTCGCCTTCAACCGCGATAAACCGTGACGCGCCGCAGCCTCCGATGGATTCCGCCGATTTTGCAGCGTCGGGGCCGGTTATACCGACAACGAGCTCTGATTCGGGTAATGCGTTATTGAGTGATACTGAAAGATTCAGCGCTTCAAGCGCTTGCTTGGTAAGGCTGCCTGACGGATTTGCGGTTGTGAGAAAGAGTATTTTTTCCATGGTCTGAAATCGGTTGTTATTCTCCCTTAATCCAATTAACGAGGTCGTCGGCTACCTGTTCCGGCGTCATGTCCTTAACGATCCGCGTTTCACGCTGTTGCGCAGGAACGGTGGCGGACTCGAATTCGAACGAATGCGAGGCCTGCTTTGCCTGCCTGGCGCGCTGAAGTGACGGCATAACGGCGCGCATGTTCTTCATGCCGACCTGCGGGTTGTTAGGCGGCTCCGGCAGGTTGCCCGTCGCCCATCCGACAACCATAGGCGGAGATTTGCAGACTGAAACCTGATGCGTACCACCCTCGACGCGTTCGAGTACCCTGAAGGAACCGTCCGGTTGTATACTCAATTCGTCGACTCCCTGGAATTGATTTATAATCCCAAGCCTTTCACCGACTATTTGCAGCGTTGATCCCGCGCTCCTTGACGCCGATTCCCAACCGCCGAACACGAGCAACCTCGCAGTGTCCAGGTCGGGTATCGATCCGATCGCCTCGGCAAGCGCCGCCGCCGTGTCAAACGCGTCGGTGAACCCGTTCGATGGCCCGTCGATGGCGATCAACTCAAATGGTACCTTCTGGGCGACCGTCATCATCACCTGCTGCAACTTTGCTTTAGGCGCCATGCTGACGAGACGAACGCTGGAACCCTCGTTCTGCTTGGCCAGGTTCGCCGCTTCATAAAGGGCATGACTCGCCCACGGGTCCAATACCGCCGGGAGCATCATTTCGTTCTTCAACGCCGGCCCCGTAGGCGCCGAAACCGGTTCCAACGTCTGTAACGGATCCGGCACCAGTCCTCCACACACAATTATTTGATAGCCTGTACTCATATTCTTCGGTCCGATAACCAAATAAGTCTTTAAAACTAAACGAGGACGACTACTGATTTCCAGAAAAAAAGACCGGATAATCGCCGGTCTTCATTCCCTCGATCGCTGCCGCTTACATTCTATAATAATGTTTTTTCTGCATCTTCCATGGTTGGTCTCGGTCATTGGAACTTTGGCAATTCGAATTTGCGGATTGTATTCGATTTATAACAAGTTAATGATTTGGTTAAACAGTAAGTCAGATGCTGGGATAAAGATGACAGTGAGAGGATTGATTTTATTGGCAGGTGTATTGCTGGTGTTTGCGGCGGCCGCGCAGGACGAGAAATCGGAGGAAGATAAGGCGGCTCGGCAATCCGAGCTCCAGCGTATGCTGGAAATGATGCCCGAGAGCAAGGCTTGGGAGGAATGGCTTCAGGCAAGCGGCGAACTGCCACCCGATTTTTCCGCGATGCCCTCAATCCCGAACCTGCCTGACCCGCTCGTGTTTACGAACGGTGTGCGTGTCCGGACTGTAAACGATTGGTTCGAGCGCCGGAAAGAAATTTTAAAATTATTCGAGCATTACGTGTTCGGGAGCATACCGCCGGCGCCGGAAAACGTGGTTGCCGGGAGTTTCGATGAAAGGATGGATCATAATGTCCGTGTACAGGATATAACTCTGAGGTTCGGCCCCGGGCATGAGGCCGAGCTTTCTATGAAGCTGTTGATCCCGCCGGGCAATGGGCCGTTCCCGGTCTTTATCACGCAATACAATCATTTGCGCTGGGCAAGGATGGCAGTAAGCCGCGGCTACATCGGATGCGTCTATGCAGGCGCGGATACAAGGGATGATACAGGGCGGTACGTGTCGATTTGGCCTGAGTACGACTGGAGTAAGCTGGCAAGACGCGCGTGGGCGGCGGGACGTTGCATTGATTATCTTTACCGCCTGCCGGCTGTTGATCGACGAAGGATAGCGCTGGCGGGGCATTCGCGGAACGGGAAGACTTCACTTATAGCCGCGGCCATTGATCCCCGGATAACGGCCGTGATTTCGAGCAGCTCCGGCGCAGGCGGCGCATGCTCATGGCGGTTGTTTTCGGAGTTCCAGTTCGGTGAAGGGATCGAACTTATCACCCGCGTGTTCCCGGACTGGTTCCATCCGAGGCTCAGGTTTTTTGCGGGACGCGAGGATAAGCTGCCCATCGACCAGCATCTGCTGGCTGCCTGCATAGCGCCGCGCGCGTGCCTTTTTTCTACGGCGTTGAATGACAACGTCGAAAGTGTCTGGGCGGTTGAGAGGACTTACCATTCAGCGAAAACCGTTTATAAAATGTTGAACGCGGCAAATGCGATCGATCTCAGATACCGCAGTGGCGGGCATTCGACCGCGCCGGGTGATATCGAGGCTTTCATTGATTGGCTGGCCTCCGAGTTCGGGCGGTGCAATATCTTCGAAGGTGATGAACCGGTATTTCCCGAACTCAAGAGCAATCAGGTGCCGAGCGAGAAGGTGGTTAAGGCCTTTCCGGAAATGAAACTCAAGGGCCTGCTTACTACAGCGGGCGGGAAGCCGATTATTTCCAGAAGTCAATGGTTGGACAAAAAATCGGATATCCACAGGAGGATTTCGTGGTTGTTGGGAGAGCCGCCGGCTTCACCTGTCGGCGGAGCGGGGGATTACGGGACTGAATCGTCTCATCAGGCAACACTCCTCAGGCGAGCGACCGTGCCTTCTGACCTAAACAAGATGCAATGCAACTTCGGGAACTATGTGCCCGGCGATATTTATTATCCGAAAAGTACGAACGCCGATAATGGTGATGAAAACAGTGAAGGCCAAAAGTTGCCTGCAGTGGTTTGGGTGCATCCTGTCTCCGTCTCCAATGGATATGTGCCGGGATACGGTGTCGGAACCCCGATACACCTCAAGCTGGCGCGGGCGGGTTGCGCCGTGTTCGCGTTCGACCAAATCGGTAACGGCGGGAGGTTGCTCGAGATAAAGAATTTTTACAAGCGCTACCCGGATTGGTCGATCCTGGGAAAGAGCGTTATTGACGTGATACACGCGCTGGATGCGCTGGAAGAATTTGAATTTATCGATACCGACCGTGTCTATGTAGCCGGCTACGGCGCCGGCGGAATGATCGCGCTTCACGCGGCGGCGCTTGATGAAAGGATAAGAGGCGTGATCCCGGTAGCGGGTTTCACGCCTATGCGACTGGATACGGAGGATAATGACATGGGCGGTACGGCGCGTTGGTCGCAGTGGTATCCGTTTATACCGCGGCTGGCGGGTTTCATTGAAAACGAAAGTCGTGTTCCATACGATTACCATGAAATATTGGGAATGATAGCGCCGAGAAAGGTTGCGGTTATTGAACCGGAGGTTAATTATCGCGCTTCAATGGATGATATAGTCGTCTGCGTGGAAGAGGCGAGACAGGTGTTTAAGATGTTCAACGCGGGCGAGCGTTTAAATTTGATCCGGATCGATGATTACAATCATTTATCGCCGCGCATTAAAGAGCGCGTTGTCGAAGTGCTCGGTGCCTGGTTTGAAGAAGATGCCGTCCCCGTCGAACCGGTAACCGGCGAAGAAGTGGAGTGAGAATATACAAATAAATGTAGTGGAATTATATGTCAATAAATAACATAAGCTATCATGGATATCGTTGCTTAACGGTGTTTACATCCGTTTTGCTTTTATCCACAGGCGTGATGTTCGGCGACGATTCTTTTCCCAAGGAGGAGCCGGACGAGTTCATGCGCGCGGTGAAGGTGTACGACGATGATGATTCGCCGTTGAGGCGGCCTGTCGAGGATTGGGCCGGCGCGCGTAAGAAGATCGAGGCCTCCGGCGCATGGCGGGATTGGACTGATGCGCGAAGGCGCGTGGTCGATAACTGGATGGATAAACGAAGGGATCATACAAACTGGATAGCGGGGTGGTGGCATGACTTTGTGAGCTCGGATGACGGGTCTTTTCTGACTTGGACGCCGGACGAGCCGGGACGATACACGCTGCACAGCGAGTCGGACCCGGAGGTGGAACTAACCGATAAACTCCACCGCGCGTGGGTGTTCGGATTTAGGAGCAGACACGCAACAAAGATAGTCGATGCCGCGAGGTTATATAAAATTTCCGGCGAGCAAAAGTATGCCGACTGGACGATTGCACAGCTGGATTTTTATGCGACGAATTTCAATGATTGGCCGGTACAGCCGAGGCAGGGGCGTTCGCGGCTGATGGCGCAGAGCTTGGACGAAGCCGTTAACCTTATCAGGTACGTATCCGCCGCCAGGCTGGTCGATGACCACGTTCCACAAGCAAAAAAACGTATGTGGATCGAGCGCTTGTTTAGACCGGAGAGTGAACTTTTAAGCGAATCCTTTCAAACCATCCATAATATCGCTTGCTGGCAACGCGCCGCACAGGGCATGGTCGCGTTATACGCCGGGAATGAACAAATGCTGGAGGCGGCGGTGAATGGCGAATACGGCATCCGCAATCAACTCGAACGCGGAGTAACAAGCGATTATCTCTGGTTCGAGCAGTCGCTCGGATATAATTCTTATGTAGTCAGGGCGCTGTATGGATTCTTTGAATATGCGGCGATGACGGGGCGAATCACTTCTATGAGACACGAGATGTCCGTTCTGGAAAACCTTATGCTCGCGCCGATCGGTATGCGTTTTGCAAACGGACGATTGCCGAACCCGGCGGACTCGACGGGTGGGCCTGCATCGATTCTCGGCTTTAGTATGCCCACTGCTACGTATAGGCTCTTCCCGACCACGCTCGGACTCGAGAAGGCGCGATCCATGAAGACATGGGATACGCTCATTGATCCGCCGTGGACACCGGAGAAAGAAGCCGTACTACCGGATGTGAAGAGTCGGAACATGGAGTCAAGCCGCATGGCGATATTAAAGAGCGGCCGGTGGCAGGTGTTTTATCATTACGGCCAACTTACAAGCTCGCATGCGCAGTCGGAAGCATTGAATTACGAGGCGTATTTCGGGAAGACACCCATTACCCGTGACTCGGGAACGGTGGGGTACGGATCACCCATGCACAGAGGCTATTATACACGCGGCTTGAATCACAACGTGCCGTTGGTGAACGGAGACGGACAACACGGCTGGGCGCCCGGGAGGCTGGTCGTGTTTGATGCGGACACTGTTCGCGTGGTAGCGGAACAGCCTGAATACCAACCCCATGTATCCGCCGAGAGAGAGTTGCAAATTGAGGGTGGACGCCTTATAGACACTGTGCGCGTTCGAGTTGATGAACGTTATGAAGGTACACCGGACATCGGACTGGTGGTTCATGTTCAAGGCACACCGCGGCCCGAAGGTGATTTGAAGGCCGATCCAGGTCTCGCGCAGCGGATCGGTAATAACTCCTTTTCATATTGGGAGGACGCGAAAACCGGTGTGTTCGAGGACGACTTTGAGTGCATTGTTGATTTTAACGGCGCGCGAATTAGGTTGAGATTCGAGACCTCCGGTGAGTTCAAGCTCACCCATGCATCGGCGCCGGATGTGCCGCCGCGGAAACGTGACGTGTTTTATCTGGAAAAGCCCGGACGCAACACGGAGTTTAAAACTGTTTGGACGCCGCTCAGCGATTGAACCCTCTCAGCGCACCAGTTGATCGTATAGACGATGCCGAATGACATATCACTTGTCGTATTCAGCGACGCGCATTATGCGTGCGAGGCCGAGAAACGCCGTGGACAGGTCGAGTACGCGGCGATAGATAATCCGTTCCTGCGCGCCTGCGTTTGGATGTTCAGGTACTTTATCTGGCTCCGGCATCCTTACGAACACAACCATTTATTGGCTAAGTTCATCGATATGGCGGGGGACGCGGACATCGTAGTGGGGCTGGGCGACTACTCGTGTGATTCGGCCTTCATCGGCGCAAGTGATGATGCAGCTTTTAACAGTATTAACCATTGTATCAGTAAAGTGCGCGAACGTTACGGCGCCCGTTTTTTCCCGGTGATCGGCGACCATGACCTCGGGAAGAAGAGCATCTTCGGCGGCAAGGGCGCGACTCTCGTGCAGAGTTTGCGGCGCCTGGAGGATGAAATCCGCGCGCCGGCGTTCTGGACGCATGAGGTCGGACGTTACTTGCTGGTCGGTGTGACATCAACGCTGGTCGGACTGCCGGTGTTCGCCCGGGAATGCCTGGAAAGTGAACTTCCGGAATGGGAGGAACTTCGAAAAAAACATATCAATCAAATACGTGAGGCGTTCAATCACCCCGATCCCGGAAAACGGATATTGCTGTTCTTGCATGATCCGACGGCCCTGCCGTTTCTGTGGGATGATGAACAAATCCGTTCCCAGCTTGGAAGAGTCGAGTTGACGTTTATAGGGCATCTACATTCGCGTATGGTCTTTTGGGAAAGTAAAATCCTGGCTGGCATACCGGCAATCGGATTCTTGGGAAACGCGATCCGGAGAATGACAACCGCCCTGAATAGAGCGCGGCGCTGGTACGATTTTAACACCGAATTATGTCCGTCCCTGGCCGGTATTCAAATGCTTAAGGACGGAGCATTCTATCGTGTTACCCTCGACCCCCACGGCGATAAACCGCCGCACAGTGAATTGATTCGTATCGGTTGGAAATAGAGAGATATTAATGTTCAGCCGGCCGTGCGCGGGTAGCGTTATCCGATTTTACTTGTTAACCAATCCCGATTCTGCGTTCATTACCATAAATATAGAGCATATCTACGGATCAGCATTGTATGACTCCGTAGTGTTCGAAAATGATAATGATATTTTGATAATATGACCGAACACATTTCCAGAATACACAGGCGCCGTTTTTTGAAGAGTCTTGGATACGGTGTTGCGGCAGTCGGGCCGGTTCATCTGATGACTTCTTCGGCGATGAACCGTTCGAAGCGTGAGTTTAAATACGACATAGTGGTTTACGGCGGTACGTCCGCGGCCGTCACAGCCGCCGTGCAAACGGCGAGGATGGGGAGATCGGTCGCCCTCGTGTGTCCGGACACGCATCTGGGTGGCTTGTCCTCCGGCGGTCTTGGCTGGACGGATACAGGCGACAAGAGCGTAATCGGCGGGCTGTCAAGGGAGTTTTATCATAGAGTTTGGTTGCATTATGACACTAACCGCGCGTGGAAATGGCAGGAGCGTGACGATTACGGCAATCGGGGGCAGGGGACGCCGGCCATTGATGGAGATGAGCGAACCATGTGGATATTCGAGCCGCACGTTGCCGAGGCGGTCTTCGAGGAGTTAATCGCCGAGCATGATATCTCCGTACATCGCGATGAGTGGTTGAACCGGCGTAACGGTGTGGAAATGGAAAACGGCCGGATCAAATCGATCACAATGCTCAGCGGCAATACATTTTATGGAAAACAATTTATAGACGCTACATACGAGGGTGACTTAATGGCCGCGGCGAATGTCAGCTATTTCGTAGGCCGCGAGGCTAACTCTGTTTACGGCGAAAAGTGGAACGGCGTGCAGACGGGGGTTTTTCATCATGGACATTATTTCAAGAAGCCGGTCGATCCTTACATCTCACCCGGCAACCCGGCGAGCGGATTGTTGCCGCGTATTTCAGCAGCGCCGCCGGGAGAAAAAGGGCAAGGCGACAAGAAGCTGCAGGCGTACTGTTTTCGTATGTGCCTGACGGATCATCCGCAAAACCGTGTCCCGTTCCCGATGCCACGCGGTTATGAATCGTTCCAATATGAATTACTGCTTCGTGTGTTCGACACCGGTTGGCGTGAGACGTTTTATAAATTCGATCCCATCCCCAATCGAAAGACCGATACGAACAACCACGGGCCGTTCAGCACCGATAACATTGGGATGAATTACCTTTATCCGGAGGCGTCGTACGCGAAGCGCCGAGTTATTATACGAGAACACGAGACTTATCAGAAAGGGCTTATGTTCTTTCTGGCAAATGATCCTAGGGTGCCGGCCGATGTTCGAAAAGAAATGAACAAGTGGGGTTTGGCAAAGGATGAATTCGTGGACAACGCGCATTGGCCGCACCAGTTATATATCAGAGAAGCCCGGCGTATGATCGGTGACTACGTGACCACCGAACATGATGTGTTGGGGAAACGTGATGTGCCTAAACCCATCGGAAAGGGCTCTTATACCTTGGACTCACATAATGCTCAGCGTTACGTGACCCCCGAAGGGAACGTCCAGAACGAAGGCGATATAGGTGTGCACCCGCCCGATCCATATCGAATACCGCTCGGCTCAATCACACCAAAAAAGAACGAGTGCGGCAATCTGTTGGTGCCGGTCTGCCTGTCCGCCTCGCATATCGCCTTCGGCTCTATCAGGATGGAACCCGTGTTTATGATACTCGGACATAGCGCCGCTGCCGCGGCCGTCCATGCGATCGAAGAGAACTGCGCGGTTCAAGATGTCAAGTATCAACGGTTGCGGGATAGATTGACGGCGGACAACCAACGGTTGTAATCAGCGTAAAATAAATTAACCGCCCGCTCCTGGGATTTAGTTGATGAGTAGTTGAGCTTTTAAGGTGTTGAGGTTTCGAATTTGTAGTTGACACTGTTAAAAAAACTGAAATTCAAAACACGCATTTCCACACAAACAAGACTGGAGATATGAACGGCAAAGGTAGCGAGAGGGCAATTGATTCGATGCATTTATCTACGCGTCGGTCTTTTATTGTAAACGGCGGTAAGGCAGTTGCGGGGGCTGTACTGGGTGCGCGTACGTTCGGAGCAAGTGCGCAGATAGGTGCGGGCACGGGTGAAGAACTGAGAAGCGGTGTCAAAGTGTTGAATCCACGCGCTCGTGTGCCGCTGTCGTTTATCATCGACGACTCGACCTGCCTGGTGAATATGGGGCACTTTTGCATGCCGCAATTTGCCACCGCATGGCCGCAGCGGGAAGAATATAAGAAGCCGTGGAAAACATGGCCGCGTGAGATTCCCGATTCCTTTGTGCGCCGGTTCGGTGAATGGTGCGCCGAACATGGGGTGAAAGGAAAGTACAGCGTCGTACCATATCCCGCTTGTGTCGGATGGCTCGACCGCGAGCTCCCCGGTTGGTCGCGCAAAGAATTGCTCAATAGCCTGGCACTTGTCCGCGACCTGATGATGCCGGGATGGGATATTCACCCTGAGATGATTACGCATACACGAGTGATCGATCTGCGAACCGGCAGGCCGTTTGAGGAGATAAGCCCGGCGACAATGGAGAATTCGTATCCGCAGAAAAAAAAGAGCGTTGATGAACTGGCGCAGTATATAGCCTATTCTCTGCGGATTTTGAAGAATTGCGGTCTTTCTTGTGACGGGATCACAACGCCGGGCGGCTTCGGAAACCTTGTGAAGGCGGAATTGCCATTGGCTGTTCATCAGGCGGTGCGCGATGTCTTCGGCTCCGAACTGCCGCATTACTTTAAATATATCTCTACAGGTAACGAAAGCACGCAGCCGATCCTGGAAGGAGTCAAAGGATTGGACGGCGATGATCCGCGTGTGGTGGTGAATGTGCCGGCGGGTACCGGTGACTGGTTCGGGGGTTGGGACGGCGACCGCGAACCGGAGGGACATCGGTACGCGAATGAGGATGCGACGAAAGGCCGGATGGTGGAGTTGATTGAGCTGAACCAACCGGCGGTTATGTTTTGTCATTGGCCCGGCCTTTACTCCAATGGAACAGAGAAGGGGTTCACTGCATTCCAGCGTGTTGTCACCGCGTTGGAGACGCGGTACGGTGATCGGATGCACTGGATGAAGGTATCCGAACTCGCCCGTTACCGCGCGGCTGCGGAATTGACGCGTATTGTGAAAAACGGAGGCGGCGCGTCGCTTCATGCCCCGTTTGGAAGCGGATTCTTCACTATGGAAATTCCGAATGAATGCAGGCGCGATCCGTCGATCGTTCATGCCGCGAAAACGCGACGGTTGCGGAAGGTCAAAGAGAAACGACTTTTAACAGAAGGCACATGGTGGGGGGATCAAACAAGGACAATTGTCTGTTTCGAGTTACCCAAGGGCGAGTCGCAACTTTTGTATTGAATCAATCGTTACCGAAGATTTTCTTGAATTCCGAAATTGCGTAGCGGTCTGTCATGCCTGAAAGGTAATCGCAAATGCATCTTTCCCAGCCGGAGGTCTTCGCGCGTTTCTGTGATTTAAGACCGATATCCTCGGGGTGCGCCATGAAATGATGGAAGAGTTGTTCGAGCATATTGACGGCCCGGAGATTAGGCTCGTGGACTTCGGGGTTATAGTAGAGGTTTTTGTAGAGGAATTTGCGAAGTTCGTTGTTGGCTGATTGGAGACGTTGGCTGTATGCGGCGAGGGGATGAGAATAATTTCTCACGTCGTCGGTATCCCGGATATTCGCATTGAGTATGTTGTGTTCGGTTGTATGAACTACGTCTCGGACTTGTTCGTCTATTATACAACGGATAATGAAGTAGCGCCGGCATTCGTCGGGCAGCCGGCCGAACTCTTTTTTGACTTTTGAGGCGGCGGCATGCCAGATTCGGACTTCATTATACAGTTGGTCTTCTGAGAGGAGGCCCGAGTCGAGGCCGTCGTCCAGGTCGTGACTGTAATAGGTGATTTCGTCGGCTATGTTTGCGACCTGCGCTTCGAGGGAAGGGAAGGGCGAGGTGGGGACGAGATTGGTTGCCAGTGCCGGTTCGTCGTGCGCCGTGTTATGTTTTATAAGGCCTTCGCGGACTTCCCACGTGAGGTTTAAGCCGGGGAAGCCGGGGTATTTTTGTTCGAGTTCTTCGACTATTCGGAGGCTTTGACGATTATGCTCGAAGCCGCCGAAGTCTTGCATGAGCTTGTTGAGTACATGCTCGCCTTTATGCCCGAACGGCGGATGCCCGAGGTCATGGGCGAGTGCGATGGTTTCCGTGAGGTCTTCGTTGAGCTTGAGCGCGCGCGCGATACTGCGCGAGCCGGCGGCGACCTCCATTGTATGCGTCAGGCGTGTGCGCAGATGATCGCCCGTACCGTTGAGGAAGACCTGTGTCTTGTACTCGAGTCTGCGGAAGGCGCGTGAATGGATTACGCGGTCGCGGTCGCGCTGATAATGCGTGCGCCAATCCGGCGGCGTTTCCTCGTAGCGCCTGCCGCGGGAGTCGGAACTCGTCTGGGCGTACGCTGCCAGGAAATCGCGTTCCCGTTTTTCATGTTCTTCTCGCAGACAGGGCATTAGATAATTCCGGGATGCTCGTTTGGTTCATTAATCAGGTCGTTTACGTCGACTCCTCTGAGTTGAAATAATCTGCGGATGACGTCTTCCACGAGATTGCTGGGGCATGATGCGCCGGCGGTTATTCCGACGACTGCGCGGCCGTGAGGGAGCCAGCCGCGTGTCTCGATTTCCGTTTTGATGTCGAGTTTATAATGGTGAATCAGCTTTTCAGAAATGATTTTTGCGGAATTCTTAATGAAGAATGTAGGGATTTTGGATTCACCGAGCTCGGCCAGGTGTGATGTATTCGAAGAATTGTAACCGCCGATTACGATCAGCAGGTCGAGCGATTCTTCGAGTAGCGATTTAAGGGCGTTCTGACGTTCCTGGGTGGCGCCGCAGATAGTGTCAAACGACTTGAAGTGCGCGTCCAGATGCTCGACGCCGAATTTTTTTTCCATGGTTGCGCGGAGCCGGCGTTGTACTTCTTCGGTTTCCGCGCGCAGCATGGTCGTCTGGTTGGCCACGCCTACGGCGTTCAAATGGATGTCCGGATCGAAGCCGGGCGAGTGCGCATTTTTGAACTTTTCGAGGAACCTGTGTTTATCGCCGCCGTTGAGTATGTAATTACAGAGATAATCGGTTTCCTCGAGATTAAACACGACAAGGTAGTGACCGTGGTTTCCGGCGCTTAATGTACGAGAGCTCGTTGCCTTGGTTTCCTCGTGCCATGCTTTTCCGTGGATAATGCTGGTGAACCCGTTCTTTGAATAGAAGCGGACACGTTTCCATACGCTCATCACGTCGCCGCATGTGGTATCGATAAAGCGGCATCCCTTTCTTTCGAGCGCGTCGATGGCGCTTAGTTCCGCGCCGAATGCGGGGATTATGACCAGGTCGTCTTTCTTGAGGTCCTCGATATCCGCGTCTTTTTCGACGCCGGCCAGGAATTTGATGCCCATGGTCTTGAGGTGATGGTTGACTTCGGGATTATGAATGATCTCGCCTAGGATATAGATCGCTTTATTCGGGAAAACGGTGCATGCGGCATACGCCAGGTCGATGGCGCGTTCGACGCCGTAGCAGAAACCGAATTCCTTCGCCAGCTTGACCGTCAGGCCGCCCGCCGAGAGTGCGCACCCGTGATGCTTAATATAATCGACCAGGTCGCTTTGGTAGTGGGACACCACCTGATTTTGCACCACGCCCATTACCTCGGGCCGCCTCAGATTAATCTTTGATCGCATAATAACAGGAGACGCTAAACCGGCTTACGAATATTCAAGACGCGATCGCATGGTTTATATGTCAAATAGTCACAAGCTCGGCTTCCGCGGTAGCGGTATCGTAGAGCGCGAAAGTGGATTTCCCCGATAGCCCGCCGAAAACTTCTCCCGGATTTATAACTAGTGTTTTGCCTGTTCTGTTGATTTCCGCATTGTGATTGTGTCCGAAGCATACCACGTCGTACAAATTCGATTTTGCAAGCGCACCGCCGATGTTATCGAAATGATTGACGGCGAATCTCTTGCCGTCCAGGTCTAAGTCCGCGAATTCTCCGTGGAGTGTTAAATGTGTAAATTTCTGAGAAGCCTGGAGCATGCGAAATGTGTCACCGTCGTTATTGCCGAACACGATGTGAACGGGGCCTTCGAATCCCTGGCCGAGCTCCTTGATGATAAATGGTGAACATAAATCACCGCAGCAGACCAGCGCCTCCGCGTCGCCGGCCTTCATGAGCGCGTTTCGTAAATTTCGAATATTGTCGTGGATGTCCGAAATAATGGCTATTTTCATGATAAACAAACAGTATTTAAGGATAATCAAATACTCGTGCCGGATAAATATCCTTTTGAAGCTAAACTAACCATGGTTGATACAAATTCAACCAAAATCCAGCAGTTCTCATTTTGGGACGGAGCACGGCTGTGTCCGAAGGATCAGCCACAGCGGCCTCGAATGCCATGGCTCCACTCGATTACCAACCGTCTGCGCCTTACAGAATCCCGTTAGGGATGAGGCCTCGAATAAGTCCCGTTGGTTGCTTGACATACGGAAAAGTTCCTCCCGGCAGACCGTTGCCGGGAGGAACCTGCATCATTAACTAAAGCCTGTGAATTATTTCTTTGGCAATGTGCTATAACCCAACCTTCTGCCCTTAAAACTTAACACTTAAAACTTAATTCTGACGAATGTCAGCGAAGCGAACGGTTGTGAGATATAGTTTATTATTTCATTTCCCGTTCAAAATCCTCGATTGACGGCAACATTGCCGCCTTACGAAGTAGCCCACGCAGTTCCTGCTCATCGGCGATGGCATTCACCTTCGACTTCATCTCGCCTGGTACACCGCCAAACCGCGCCTCAAGCACTTCCGCTATATCCGCCCGCAGCGCTTCCATCCGGCCTTTCTGCAGGCCTTCCTGTAGGCCTTCTTTACGGCCTAACCTTTCAATACTCGTTACGTATGGCATAGTCTTCTCCTTTTCATACTCCACCAATTCCCTCCGGAATTCAACTTCATTCTCATCGGGCAACCTCATCAGCCAGTCGATCAGCCGAAATAAGTTCAGCACCTCC
>JAIPKD010000072.1 GCA_021733835.1 Verrucomicrobiota bacterium | reverse complement strand
TGTTCGTGCACATCCTCGTCTTACCTGATAAACGCTTCGGCGTCCAGCGGTAAGACGAGGACTAATTCCCATTACAGCAAAATACAATATGGCTCATTTTTCGTGAGCAGCCCCGGCTCAATTCCGGTGAGCGCTATAGACAACAAAAAGAGATACTAAAATGTACTAATATCGTCGAAAAAGCTAAAGCTGATTTCACCTTCGATCGTTCTTTTTCCGTTTGGAATGGAACATACGAACTATACTTAAAAATACCGGCAAATAGAGCGATAGGATTACTTAAAGCAGCATATTGTGTGGGTGATTTCCGGTTTAAAGGTAAAATCATGGAACATGGAATTGGTAAATACACTGACAAAGATATACAAAATAATATGCTATCATATTTGAATAAATATTATGACCAGCAAAACCTAGGAGTTAAGTGTACTACATTGTTATCAATGTTTAGAATTAATAAAAAATCACCACAAACACATAAAGTAATAAAGAAAGCTATGAAAATACCTGGAGACGGAAAGGGAGCTCGGTTGATCCGGCAAATCGCATCAGACATAGACAAATATTTAAAAATAGGGGATAAAAAATTCCTCGATAAACATACTGTAACAACAAAACATCCGAATCTATGATGTTTCAAATTGGTATAATCAGGGGTAATTAAGGTCAGAAGACAAGCGATGCGAATTGCTCGAAGTTCATGCAATCGTTGTCGACCGTCTATGCGGTCTACTACAACCAACGCCACCTCTTTGACGGGCGCTACAAAGCCAAACTGGTAACAAAAACAGTAATAAAATATGGATACAAACCAATAACCTTTTCGATCTTAGATGAAAAAAACATATATTATCAACAAGAATGAAATATATAATATATATAAAGAAGAAGATCATGTTAATATCAATGAAATATATAATATAAGCGAAATACTAAAATAAAATGTATATAGTACCGAGTTCAATTGCCTGCATAATCCGCAGGATGATTTACCGTTACTGTAGAGCAAGGTAATGGGGTCCATCGGCGCGGCGGGATTACACACCCGCCAGGGGGAATGAGCCTAGTATGTCGTGAATCGCGCCTTGTGGGGTGAGGCGGCTGCGCATGAGCCGGATTTCATTTGCCGCGAACTGATGGCGCGTCAAGGATGGCGGGTTGCGGAGAATCTCCCTGGCTTGATTGAGCACGTGGGGCGGGAGGTTTCGAAAGCGTCCAATCGTGAGGTGCGGATGAAATTTCTTTTGTTCATTGTGCTCGCCCCATCCGGCGGTAGCCGAGCTGATTTGTGTCTGGAGGCGCCCGAGTATGCCTGTGACGTCATCGAGTCCTATCCAGAGTACGCGGGGCTTATGCGCGCCGGGGAAGCAGCCCCAGCTGGTCGTCTCGAGGATGAACGGATTGAACTCGGCGCAGGTGTTGCGGAGCGTTTGCTGAAGCGGTTCTATATCTTCGGTTTTTATCCGGCCCATGAACCGGAGCGTCAGGTGCAACTGTTCCGGCGGCGTCCAACGGACGGCCCTCGGGGGAAGGAGTTTGTTGAGTGCGTCCGCGGACTTATTGAGTTTGCGGATAATGTCGTCGGGAATTGGCAATGCAATAAATGCGCGGCATTCGGTTTCGTTATGTTCGTTCTTCATATTGGCGAAATAGGCGTCATTGAGATTTCCTGAACCAGTTCTTTTCTTAATTCCTGAATGAACATGGAGGGGTATTGGAATCCGCTGGAGTTCGGATTACGTGAGTAAAGGATTATGGGATAGCACAGGTATAATTCGTCACGCGCGCGGGTTGTCGCCACGTAGAAGAGCCTGCGTTCTTCATCTTCGGAGTCGGCGGACTCGAGCGCTCTGGCGTTGGGGAACATATTCTCGCAAAGCATGATAACGAATACGACATCGAATTCGAGGCCCTTGGCCTGGTGTATGGTCGAGAGTTGAAGTACGTCGTCCTGTGGGGTATGGCCGTGGCCGGCGGCGGTATCGATGTTTGTGAGGAGCGAGAGCTGCGACAGGAATTCTTCAAGTGAATTGAACTGGAGGGCGAACTTCGAGAGCTGGTCTATGTCCTCTTTTCTGAATACGTAGTTTTCGTATGTGACCTTCAGGTAGTCCTCGTAGCCGGAGTCGAGGACGAGGTTGATCATTTCGGGCGCCTTGTTATCGCCGGTGGTTCTTTCGAGTTTGCCGATTAGATTGATGAGGTGTCCCCAGTCGGCCTTGGCTTTTGCGGGCACGGTGGTTCCGGCGGATTCGAGGATTCGTGACGGGCTCGAGCTCGGGCGCGCCTGCGCGTTGAGTCTGGTTACGTTCCAGATTCTGTTCGCCGTCTTTTCTCCCACGCCCGGGAGGAATCCGATTAGCCGTTTGAAAGCCGTTTCATCCAGGGGATTCGATGTCCATCGAAGGTAGGCGACAACGTCTTTGATATGCGCTTGTTCGAAGAAACGTATACCGCTGGTGATTCGAAAGGGGATATTCTGAACGGTAAGTTCCATCTGCAGCTGCATGGCGTGGAAGTGCGACCTATAGAGTACGGCGATGTTGTTTAAGGGGACGCCGCGCGAATTCAGCTCGAGCGCGCGTTGCATGATGAACTTGGCCTGCTGCTGGGCAGTGGAGCACTTGACCAGGTACGGCTTGACGTTACGATCGCGAGTGGGTGTGAGAGTTTTTTGGAATTGTTTCAAGTTAAGCGCTATCGTGGTGTTCGCCAGTTCCAGAATCTCCGGCGCGCTCCTGTAGTTGCTCTCGATTTTAAATATTCTTGTACCGGCGAATCGGCGGGGGAAGTCGATTATGTTCGTGAAATCGGCGCCGCGCCACGAATAAATGCTCTGTGCGTCGTCGCCCACGACCATAAGCTGCTTGTGCCCGGCGGCGAGGAGGTCGATGATGTCCGCCTGGATATGGTTGGTGTCCTGATACTCGTCCACGAGTATATGCTGAAAATGATTCTGATAAAACTCCCGGACATACGCGTCCTGCTTGAGCAGCTTGAGCCAGAGCACCAGGAGGTCGTCGAAGTCTACGATATTCGAGGAGCGTTTCCGCGATTCGTAATGCCTGCCTATGTCGATTATATAGTCTTTGAGGTTGTAAAGATGCGGATACCTGGAGTCGATGATTTCCTCCGTATCCTTGCGTGTGTTGGCGGATAGCGACAATATTCTGGAGATTACCTCGACCTTTGGGAACTTGATCGATTTATCCTTCTCCCGGAATTCCGCAATGACGCTTCGGAGTAATTTATTCGAGTCGTCGGCGTCCATGATTGTGAAATCACGCCCGAGGTTGACCGACGACGCGTGATTGCGAAGAACACGGTTTCCGATTGAGTGGAACGTACCGCCCCAGAGTCCGCGCGGCTTGTACTGGAGAAGCTCCGACACCCTGTTCATCATCTCTCTTGCCGCCTTATTGGTGAATGTGAGTAGAAGTATGGACTCCGGCGGCGCGCCGTGCTCGATCAGGTATGCGACTCGATACGTCAATACGCGAGTCTTACCGGAGCCGGCGCCCGCTATCACCAGTGCCGGGCCGGGCGGCGAGGTGACGGCTTCGAGTTGCTGTGGATTTAACTCGAGCGCGTAGTCTATCTTTTTGTCTCCGTCGTCCCTTACCTGCACGCCTTTTGTATTGACCGTCATAAGATCAGATTAGTTAATTCAAATTAATGATGAAATAATAAAATTATAAGGTCAGCAGTTCTCAGTTTAGAGCGGAGCGCGGCTGTGTCGCTCCGACCAGCCGCAGCAATTCTGTAAACTCCGAGGATTTACCCGCCTGTTCGATGCTGCCACTGGTGCTACGGACACAGTCACGTTCCAAAATGAGAACTGCTGTTATAAGCTTACCCGGCGTTCTTCAATTTCGACTACAGTTATCGGAGTTTTTTTGGCATAATGTTGAATAACAATCGAAAGTAAGCGAAACCAATAGGAGCGGATCATGTGTGTTAAATCATTAACGAGAATGGTATGTAGTACAATGGCCGCAGCTGCGGCGGTCTGCTGTTGTGCAATTCAATGTCCGGGCGGACAGGGAGTTGGAGCAGGGATGGAATTCATCCGCGTTTCGGACGAGGGCGAAGGGTTTGAGACAGCGGACAAACGCGGGGTTGTCCCCTGGGGTTTCAACTACGACCATGATGAAGAGGGCAGGTTACTGGAAGATTACTGGCGTGATGAGTGGTCAAAGGTCGAGGAGGATTTCCGGGAGATGAAAGACCTGGGCGCGAACGTGGTTAGAATTCATCTGCAGGTTGGTAAATTCATGGAGAACCCCGATACGCCCGATGCGGCGGCGTTGGAGATGCTCGAACGCCTCGTCGGATTGGCCGAGGAAGTGGGGCTGTATCTGGATTTGACGGGGCTTGGGTGTTATCACAAGAGCGATGTTCCGCCGTGGTACGATGATTTATCCGAATCGGAGCGCTGGGACGTTCAAGCCGTTTTCTGGGGTGCGGTTGCCGGGGTATGCGCAGATAGTCCGGCCGTGTTCTGCTACGACCTCATGAACGAGCCGGTTGTCCCGGGCGGACGAAGGGAGCCGGGTGCATGGCTGGGCCCCGGGTTTGCCGGAAAGCATTTTGTGCAATTCATCACCCTCGATAGCGCCGGACGGGAACGCGCCGCGGTTGCGCGTGACTGGATTCGGCATTTGACGGCTGCGATCAGGGATCGGGATTCGAGACACTTGATAACAGTGGGGCTCGTGCCGTGGAGTCTGGATCGGCCGGGACTGACGTCCGGATTCGTGCCGGAAAAGATTAGCGACGCCGTGGATTTCATCAGCGTCCATATTTACCCTGAAAAATCGGAGATAGATAAAGCGCTTGAGACATTGAAGGAGTTCGATGTGGGTAAGCCGGTTTTGATTGAAGAGACGTTTCCTTTGAAGTGTTCCGCGGAAGGATTGGGCGAATTCATTGAGAAATCGCGGGAAATTGCAGACGGCTGGATAGGTTTTTACTGGGGCAAAACCATCGCGGAGTATAATAACTCGAATACGATATCGGCTGCAATTACGCTTGAGTGGCTGAAGCTTTTCAAGAATACTGATATAGCGACAGATTGATGGAGTATTTGCATTAAATACGGTCGGAGCAGGCACGGGGCCGGGGTGATTCACTTTTGGGCATCACCAGAAGCTGCGAAAAACGGATTAATTTGTAACCTTAAAACTGGAAATGACGTCTTAACAACGTGGAGATGCGATATTTGTGCGGAAAAGAATTGAAGCGATGCGATAGCAAGCTCGCCGGCGGTCGTGGATGGCTGAGTGGATTAGTAGTGCTCCTGGTGGTCATGACCGCCTGTTCCACGAGTTACTACAAGAAGTCCGCCGACAAAGAGGTTTATGGGATAATTGAGAATAAAGAGAATCTCGTGCCGAACATGGAGTCCGACTTCACGATCAAGACAAATGAACTCGTGAACTTGAATGCCCTGCCGACTGTGACCGACACGAATGAGGCACTGGGCCAGATAGGCGCCGAGGAAGTAGGGTCAAAGATAGTCAACTTGAACACCGCCCTCGAGATCGCCGTCAAGAACAGCCGTACCTATCAAAATGAAAAAGAGTCGCTTTATTCCCAAGCGCTGAGTTTGACGCTGGCGCGTCATGAATACTCGCCGATATTTTCCGGGAGCATGAACGCCGATTACCAGAGCTCGGTTAGCGAAGTGAATAATATTATCGAGAGAGACCATTCGATTTCCGGCGGCGGTGGAGTTGGTATGGACTGGTTTTTACGGACTGGCGCCAGGTTGGCGACGGATTTTTCCACCGATTTCTTTCGGTACCTGATCGGAGATTCGAGTCTTCCGACGTCTTCGAGACTGGCGGGGACGCTTACGCAACCGCTTTTGAGGGGCGCCGGATATAAGGTCGCTATGGAGAACCTTACCCAGGCCGAGCGGAATATGCTTTACGCGCTTAGGAACTTCGTCCAGTTCAGGCGCGAATTCATAGTACAGACCACTTCCACATATTATGGTGTGCTCCAGGACAGGGAAAACGTGCGTAACGCGCTTAAACGTTATGAGAGTTTCACGAGGCAGGCGGCGCGTACCCGGTCGCTAGCGACCGAGGGCAGGACTACACAGACCGAACTGGGACGACTCGAACAGGAGGAGATTTCCGCCGAGATATCTCTGAACAATGCAATGCGCAATTATAAACGCAGTCTCGATCAATTTAAGATTCAACTGGGCCTTCCGATGGATACAAATATCATACTCGACGACAACGAACTCGATAACCTCGAGATTATCCATCCGGAAATTGATCCCGAACAGGCGGTTCACGTGGCAATGGTCTCGCGACTGGATTTGTTTACCGTCCGCGACCAATACGAGGACGCCGCAAGGAAGCTGGACTTGGCCGAAAACGGTTTGCTGCCGGACCTAGACCTGGTGTTGCAGGCAAGCGTAGACAGCGAACCGGGAACTGGATTGCCCGAGCTCGAGTTCAGTAAGGTCAATTGGGGCGCCGGATTGAATCTGAACCTCCCGTTCGATCGTAAATCCGAAAGGAACAGCTACCGCTCGGCCATGATCAGACTGGATCAGGCGGCGCGGGAGCTGGAGCTGTCGATCGACAATATGAAGTTCGATGTCTACGAGGATTTAAGGAGATTACAGCAGGCCAGGAGCAATTACGAGAGCAGCAAGCTGGGTGTGCAGATCAGTGAACGGCGTGTCGAAGAGCAGGACCTCCTCGCCGAGCTGGGACGCGCAACGGCGCAGGACCAGGTGGACGCCCAGAATGACCTTACAAGCTCTCAAAATGCGTTGGTCGCCGCTCTGGTCGATCATAATATCGCGAGGTTACAACTCTGGAGAGACCTCGGAATTCTTACAATAAAAGACAATGGACAATGGGAAGAAATCACAAACTTATCAGGGGTCGAAAATGACGGAAATGCAAAATTGGAAAAAGAAAATTCGTAGTGTTCCCCGTTGGAAGATAGTAGCGGGGATAGCGGTTGCTATAGTATTGGTGTACCTCTTTTTCCCTGGAGGCTCATCGGTGCAGAGCGATGTCGTGTTCAAGGCAAAACGCGGACCGCTGAAGATCAGTGTAACCGAAGGCGGCAACATCGAGGCGCTTAACTCGCAGGAGATCAGGTCCGAAATCGAGGGTTCGACCAAGATACTTAGTATCGTCCCGGAAGGTTACCGCGTCACCCAAGAGGACGTCGAAAATGGTAAAATCCTTGTTGAACTGGATTCCTCGAATCTGAAGGATGAGATCACATCCCAGCAAATCCAGCTGCAATCGACGATGGCCTCTCTGATCGACGCACAGCAGTCTTATGAAATCCAGGTGAACCAGAACAAGAGTGATATCAAGGCCGCCGAGCAGGCCGTGAGGTTCGCGCGGATGGACCTCGAGGAGTTTCTGGGTGTGGAGGTAACAAAGGATATCCTGGCCGATGCGAACCTCCAGGAAACTACGGTATCAAACCTTATCTCGATGGCCGAGGATGCCTTGGGTGACCTGGATGTATCTAACACTACAAATAACGGCACCACCGAATCACAGCGAATGGAAAGACAACCGCCCACTGGAGCCGAAGGCCGGCGTCCCGAGGGAGGTTCCCCGCCGAACGCACAAGCCCGACAAGACGGTGCACCCGCGGCTGGAGGCCGGAGTGGTGCCGGCGCCACTGAGGGGAGTGAGCGGGAGCAAGGTGCCCGAGCGTCTGCACAGCAGCAACCCCAACAACAGTCCGACGAGGCAATGCGTCCTGCAGATGGCCCACCCTCGGACGGTCAAGCCCCCGGAGAGATGCCCGTTCCGCCGGAAGGTATGGAAGGGATGCCGTCTCCGATGCAAGCCGCCGGTGGCGCACCGCAACCACAGACACAGGAGGTCACGTTTTCGACCAGTATTCCTAAGGGCGATATAGTGAAAATGATGCCTGGGAGCGCGTCATTGATCGATTTTACAAAGTATGCCGACGAGTCATTGTTGGGTGAAGGTTCGGCGCGGCAGCAACTACGTCAGCTCGAGGACAGTTTGCTCCTGGCGCAGCAGGAGCTTGGGCAGGCGAAAACACACCTCGAAGGTACGCAGCGCCTTTTTGATAAAGGTTTTGTTACACAAAACGAATTGGATAACGAAGAACTGACCGTCGAAAAAAACAAGGTGTCAGTTAACAAGGCGCAGACCGATCTTAACCTCTACATCAAGTACACATTTACAAAGACGGCTGAAGAATATTTATCGACGTACGAAGAGGCCTTAAACCAGCTGGAACGTACAGTGAAAGAAGCATTGGCCAAGTTAGCTCAGTCGAGCGCACAACTCAGGTCAGCGGAATCCAGGTACCGGATCGAATTGGAAGAATACAATGAATTTGTCGAACAATATGAGAACTGCGTTATCCGCGCTGAAGTGCCGGGATTGGTGGTTTACGGAGACCCGGAGGATCGCGGCAGAAGATGGGGGAACGACGATCCTATTAGAGAGGGTACGGAAGTCCGCGAACGCCAGACGATACTTACCATCCCAGAGATGAGTAAGATGTCCGCATCCCTAAAGATTCACGAGTCGTATATCAAAAAAATTACACCAGGGCTGAAGGCGAAGATCAAGCTCGACGCCTATCCGGATGAAGTCCTGGACGGCACGGTTACCAAGGTCGGCGTCTTGCCCGATTCCCAGGATCGCTGGCTGAATCCGGATATGCGGGTCTATAATACCACTGTTACAATTGACGGCTCGCGTGAATGGGTAAAGCCGGGAATGAGCGCTAACGTCGAGATCATTATTAATGAATTGACGAATGTTGTTTACATACCCCTCCAGGCAGTCTCGACTGTCGGGAACAAACATGTGTGTTACGTTACGCACAGCGCCGATTATGAAATGCGCGAGATCGAAATAGGCCAGTTCAATGATGAATTCATTGCCGTCAAGGACGGGCTTGAGGAGGGCGAAAAGGTCTTGTTGCGTCCGCCTGATGACGCTTCACAGTCTACCTCAGACGAAATAGAGCAGACACAAGTGACCACCCCTATGGAAACTTCAGGAGCGCAACAATAATGACCGACGGAGACAATCATTCCATAGTCAAGCTCGACGATATAGTTAAGACCTACCAGATGGGCGAGGTAACGGTCGAGGCGTTGAGGAACGTTACCCTGGAAATCCTTTCCGGCGAGTACGTATCCATAATGGGGCCATCGGGCTGTGGTAAGTCGACAATGTTGAACCTCCTCGGATGCCTCGACAGGCCGACTTCAGGACGGTATTTCCTGGGCAACGAGGATGTATCGACGATGGACGACGATATGCTCTCGGCGATGCGCGGACGGAAGCTCGGCTTTGTCTTTCAGTCATACAACCTTATTCAACAATTGACCGTGATTGAAAACATCGAGGTACCTCTTTATTACCAGGGCATTTCGGAGAGCGAGAGCCGCGAGCGCGCCGTGTACTATGCCAAGCGCGTAGGCCTCGGCTCACGGCTGAATCATAAACCGACCGAGCTCTCCGGCGGACAGCAGCAGAGGGTGGCCATAGCGCGCGCACTCGCCAATAATCCACTAGTAATCCTGGCGGATGAGCCGACCGGAAATCTTGACTCGTCTTCGGGTAAGGAAATTTTGGATATATTCGATGACCTTCATAATCAGGGGAAGACGTTGATTACGGTGACCCATGATCAAGAAATAGCGCACCACGGAACCCGGGTCGTAAGGCTTAGGGACGGACAATTGGAAAGCGATGTCAGAAATCAGTAATACAATCGAGGAAATCAAGGACACGAAATCGGTCAGGCAGCACCCTGGTATGGCGATAATGCGGTTCAAACGCGCCTTCCGCCTGGGTGTCAAGAGCCTATGGCTCCACCGGCTGCGTTCGTTCCTTACAATGCTCGGTATCGTCTTCGGTGTATGTTCGGTGATCGCCATGCTTGCCATCGGCGAGGGCGCCAGTTACGAAGCGCAGCAGCAGTTAAAAGGCCTGGGCAGCCAGAATATCATTATCCAAAGCGTTAAACCGCCGGAACAACAAAATTCTTCCACATCCTCGGAGACAAGCCGTGTTCTCGAATATGGGATCACCTATAAAGACGTCAAAAAGATTAAGGCCACAATCCCAGGCGTCACCGTAGTAGTGCCGGGACGTATAATGAGGGAATACGTTTGGAATATAAGCAGACGCGTCGATTGCGAAGTAATAGCTACCGTGCCCTGGTATCCGCAAATGCGTAACCACCAGGTGAAGCGTGGACGCTTCTTCACCGACCTCGAGTTGGAGGATCGAAGCAACGTCTGTGTAATCAGCCCCGAAATGGTTCAATCGCTTTTTCCGCTCAGCGATCCGATAGGACAAAGCGTACGCATCGGTGAGAACTACTACCGCGTTATAGGCGTCATGACACCTCAGGGCTCCAGCAAGAATGCACAGCTCGGTGGAGTAGGCAGCGATATAGCGAACAAACTTTTCATACCCATTACAACAGCTCGAGTGCGTTACGGCGAGATACTTGTGAAACGGCGCTCAGGCAGTTTCGAGGCCATCCGCGTCGAGCTTCATGAGGTAACCGTCAAAGTGGATGAACGCGATCGCGTAGTTCCCGTCTCGAAAGTTATCCAGGATATTTTCGAGAAAAACCATGATAAGGAAGATTACAATATCGTTGTTCCCCTGGAACTGATCAATAAAGCCAAGAGAACCAAACAGATATTTAATATTGTCCTCGGCTCCATTGCCGGTATCTCGCTCCTGGTCGGCGGTATCGGCATCATGAATATTATGTTGGCAAGCGTCACCGAGCGTACACGCGAGATCGGCATTCGCCGGGCGCTCGGCGCGCGCAGACAAGACATCATCACGCAGTTCCTTATAGAAACCGTCATCCTCTCCGGCGCAGGCGGCATAGTTGGCGTGGTGCTCGGGATCACCATCCCGTACTTCGTCACGGTCTTTGCGAATATGGCGACTATCGTCACCCTTTGGGCGCCGATCATCGCATTTTCGATCTCGGCAATGGTCGGGATAGTCTTCGGTATCTATCCTGCCATTAGGGCGGCGGATATGGACCCCGTCGAGGCGCTACGCCACGAATAAAAAGATGCGCCGGAAGACTTGCTTCCGGCGCACCCGAAAAAAACGGCTGGTTGTTTGCGTAGCCGGTTATCTTTTTACGGATAAGACACCCGCCGATAGCGGCGGAAGCTCGAATCTGATTGTTCTTCCTTGAATACTCGCGATTCCCGGTTCCGGGCTTATACGGTTCGGCCTGGACAGCGTGTTCCTGGCTTCCAGCTCGCCGGGCGCCACGAGTTCAAGGTTCGCGCTGTTCGGTACGAAATTGCCCTCGACGGTCAACTCGACATCCAATTGTCCTTCGGACGGATTGACACATTTTACAATTATGCGTTCGCCGTTTCCCGATGCGGTGGCGACGGTGTTCAGGGCATCCGTGTTTCCCTCCAACTCGATACGGTTTGGTGCGTAGTATTCGCGCCAGAGCTTCATAACCACATAGTTTGGAGCGGGGAACCAGCTGCGGTTGTCGAAGTTAATGAACGCGTTGTCCCATGCGCCCGCCGATACATGACGGAGGAACAGCGCGGGGCCGCCTATCTCGAATACAGGCGCACAGCGCTCGAATGCATTCAATACCCCGCCGGCATAAAGCCCGGTGCGCCAGTCGGTGCTCTGCACGTTCCATTCGGAACAGTAGATTTTAAGCTCCGGATTCGATGATCCCTCAATTATTTCGGCTGTTTGCTTGATGAATTCCTCGTAATTGTAGGGGCCCTCGGCGAAACGGTCGGGGTTCTCGTAGTGATGTATGCTCAGGTAATCAATAAGGTCGGCGCAACCTTCGATAATCCGCCTGTTCCACTCGAGGTTGAACCCGCCCGAGCCGCAGGCGAATAGGACGATGCCCGGGTCTTTCTCGCGCATTGCGGACGCGAACTTGCGTACCGCCTCGACGTATGCCTCCGCGCCCATGTGCCAGGTTTCGTTGTCGATTTCCCAGTACTTCACATTGTACGGCTCCGGGTGTCCGTTGGCGGCGCGTTTGCTCCCCCATTCGGAATCCACCGGGCCGTTGCAGTATTCAATCCAGTCGAGTACGTCCTGCAAGAACACGTCCTGATCGACTTCGCCGTTCCAGTTTTCGGTGCCGATATTGACCACGATGATCGGTTCGGCCCCCATTTTATGGCACATCCTGATGAATTCATCGGTGCCGAACGAATTGACATCAAGGTCGTCCCACAGCTTACGCGGTGTTACGAATCGCTCGTGTTGAGGACCTATGCCGTCTTTCCATCTGTACGGCGAAGCGAAGCATCCGCCTGGCCAGCGTATAACCGGCGGTTGTAGATCGGCCACAGCGCCCAGAAGGTCTGACCGGTACCCGCCGGTTTGTTCGGAGGATTCCGGCATTATACTCACCTGGTCGATGTAAACACTGCCTTCGCCGCCGAGCTCGATCGAAAGCGCCGCTTTGTCGGCGGATAACGAAGGCGAGAAATTGAAGGCGTATTCCCTCCATTCCGGCGAAGGCGCCGGGAGTTCGGTTTCGAACAAGACTCGATTCGACTCTGTTATTGAGAAAACCAGTCCGTCCGGCGCGTCTCCACGCAGCCAAAGCGAAGCGGCGTATGAATCGTTCTTACGCATTTTAAAAGGTTTTTGACGGATGCCGGTGCGCCCGGTCTTCGATCGGACATATTGAGAGACCCGGCTGTTAAGGGAATCTGTGCCCGCGATAGAGAATTCGCCTTCACCGACCGGTTCCCAATGCCTGGCGACCTGAAATTGCTCCTTGATTTCGGGCAGCCCCGAGAGGAGAAGATCACCGTTTAAACTCGTAACCTTTATGTCCCTGAATACAGCTTTGGTGCTCCACGTGCCTATTCCTACCCGGCCCCTAAGATGCGGGTTATCCGTGTCCCGGTAATTTAGAACGCGCTCACCGTCGAGCCAGACTTGAATATGATTGCCCTCACACCGGACTTTAATGTCGTACCAATGGTTCTCCGCGATTTGCCCGTTTGAAGAGGGGCCGACGGTACCCCAGCGTTCTCCTTTATTCCCCTTTTCAAGGGCATGACGTTGGTTCCCCCAGCCACCGAGGTTGTACCAATAGAATTCTTCATCGTTAATACCCCTGAACAGGACGAGAAAGCCTTCGCTCCCACCCGTCTTTTTCGCCTGAAGCGTAAAAATGTAATCCTTCCATTCGGGATTCCCGAACCAAAGTCTTACATTCGACTCGAGGCTTTCCTGTTGAATTAGACCGTCGGAGACCGACCAGATGCCTACGCCCTCGCCGGAAACCTCCTCGAAACTCCTGTTCCATACAAGCTCACCCCAAAGACCGCCGTTTACCGAGTGATATATATGCTCAAGGAAATGTCCGTAAATCTTCTCATCGATTTGTGCGGTGACATTATCCGGGTTCGCCGTCAATTCGATTGATCTGCTCTCGTTCGCCGCTAAGCAGGAAAAAGCGAGCGTTAATGATATGAATTGCGCCAAGCACACCTTCAATGATGACTGTTTCTTCGGGTTCTTCATAAATTCGGAATGTTTTGATTTTTAACTAGTCCGATTTCTTATCGGGATTCACCTAAATCATCTCAAGCCATTCGCGGTGATGCAACGCCATATTGCGTCGTTTAATCCCCATTTTGCGAACATATCCGCCTCCTTGTCTTTGCAAAAGAAAATGTATCTTACCAAGCGCGCAAAGAACACAAAGAAGTTTCGATTCCGGCTCCGTTTACGTACATGCGAACGAGAGGGGATTACGGAGCGCGGCTGTGTCCGAAGGATCAGCCGCAGCGGCTTCGAACGCCACGGCTATATTCGATTGCCGGGGGCAATGACTTTTCGAGACTGCTGCGATTGGCCTCCGTGCACAGCCGCGCTCCGCCGGTATCAGAGAGGCGAGTGCGCATATCAGGGACATAGTTTATTTTGGGAAATGTGGCTATTTATTAGCTTTTTAAGCGGTTTTTCGTTAGGGTTTATGTATTCAATCCGATCGTTTCATCGTAAATCCGGGTGTATTCCGCG
>JAIPKD010000071.1 GCA_021733835.1 Verrucomicrobiota bacterium | reverse complement strand
AACCGGCATGTCCGGTGTCTCGCTATATAATCAACTCATTGAATATATTCTCGAGGTACTCCTGGCGTCCGCTCTTATTCGGCGATGGTTTACCTTTCTTGATCATGTATTTTTCCAGGTCGGCGAAGGAGGCCTTGCCGGACTCTATCTTTTCGCCGATCCCGGAGTCCCAGGAGCTGTAGCGATCCTTGACGAATTTATCCAGCCGTCCATCTGCGCGTATTGCGGCGGCTATCTTAAGGCCGCGCGCGAAAGCGTCCATTCCACCCACGTGCGCATGAACGAGATCGGTTGGTTCGTAGCTTTCGCGGCGCACCTTGGCGTCGAAGTTGAGGCCGCCGGTCTTGAACCCACCGGTTTTAAGGAGGATGAGCATGATCTTCGCGGTCAAATAAATATCGGTTGGGAATTGATCCGTGTCCCAGCCGAGGAGTGTATCTCCTGTATTTGCGTCAATGGAGCCGAGGGCGCCTGCATTGGCGGACACCTCGAGATCGTGTTCGACCGTATGTCCGGCGAGCGTGGCGTGATTGGCTTCGATATTGAGTTTGAAGTGTTTGAGCAAATCGAATTCACGCAGGAAGTTGATACACGTTGCGGCATCGAAGTCATATTGATGTTTGGTCGGCTCCTTTGGTTTTGGTTCGATGTAGAACTGGCCCTTGAAACCGATTTTCTTTTTGTGCTCTGCGGCCATGTGCATGAACCGAGCCATGTGCTCCTGTTCGCGTTTCATGTCCGTGTTTAAGAGGCTTGTATAACCTTCGCGTCCGCCCCAGAAGGTGTATCCGGCGCCGCCGAGTTCATGGGTGACCTCGATGGCCTTCTTAACCTGCGCGGCGGCGTATGCGAATACGTCGGCGTTACAGCTAGTGGCTGCGCCGTGGACGTAACGCGGGTGCGCGAACAGGCAGGCGGTACCCCATAGCGGTTTGATACCCGTGCGCTCTTGTTCCTCTTTCATCACCTTGACGACCGAGTCGAGGTTCTTATTTGTCTGGGCGAGGGTTGACGCCTCGGGCGCTACGTCTCTGTCGTGGAATGCGTAGAAGTCGGCGCCCAGTTTCTCGAACAATTCGAAGGCGACGCGTACGCGTTTCTGCGCGTTCTTGACCGTGTTCGATCCGTCGTCCCATGGACGGACGGCGGTGCCCATGCCGAACGGATCCGCCAGAGGGTTGATGAATGTATGCCAATAGACGATCGAGAACCTGAGGTGATCCCTCATGGATTTGCCTTCGACGATTTCGTCGGGATTGTAATACTTGAAGGCGAACGGATTTTTCGAGTCCGGCCCTTCATACTGTATCTTCGGTATGTTTTTAAAATACTGAGTAGCCATAGTGATATACCTTTAATTTATATTTCGTGTGATTCCAAGGTTTATTCGGTCAACAGTCAAGCCGAAACAGCGCAGGGGCGTCTAAAAAAAGCCCATGCGCGTTGAATCAAGCTTTGACGTATATGAACGTGAGTTCCATCGTGGCTCAAACGATTGCATGAACTTCTTGTGATGTCACTGTTATTGTTCGGTTTTTATCCGATAGAACCGTATATTCACACCATCAATACTCGTATCGTTGATGCGAGTGACGCTGTTTGTTGCGGTTACCGGTGTGCCGATGGTGAACCACTCAACGTTATCAAGGCTGTCCTTGTACTGGAGCAAGTATTCTGTGCCCGGTATGGAGGAGAACTCGATGACCAACGCATCCGCCTCCACGGAAATACCGGTAATGATCGGCGCACCTGAATAATCCGGTGGTTGAGGATTAGCGGCGCGTGGTGAGGGTGATGGCATTGTGTATGTATGTGTTGTAATACCGTCCGGGTAACGGCCTTCTGAGACATCCGCCTGTTGCGCTCCAAAGCTTACCGAGTCCACAAGCGTCCCACCCGGGGTGTAGAGGCCGATGTATTCGCCGTCGCGATTGAGCCTGAAGTTGACGTGCAGGTCTGTGTCTACTCCGTTCTGCTCGGTTTCTTCATCCGCCCAAACCAGGAGATGACCGCGGGCGGGGATTATCACGCCGGCAGGGATAACGTATTTCGATGGATTATCCGGTTTATCGGTGAGTGTGTAACCGGATAGATTGACCGGTTTCGATTCCGAGTTGAATAGTTCGAACCAATCATCGTAATCGCCGTCCGCCGGGTCCGCAATAGTGATGTCGTTAGCGGCCATCCATTCGTTAATCGAGACGGCGACCGGCTTGAATGAATTATTGTTAGGCGCAGCCGGTGTCGGGATTTGGAAGATGCCCGGGTTTTCACTGACGCCGTCGGGGAATAGGCCGTAGGAGAGTCCCGGCCGCAACATCGCGTAATCGAGGTAGTCCACGACAAGCTTGCGCTGGTCGTGGAGCATGGTGAGGATACATATACCGTTCGTGGGCTGAGGTTCGAATGCCGCATGCCACTCGGACGCGGTGGTTTCACCGGGCTCGGCGTCGGCCCAGACAAGCTTAAACGCGTCCGCGTCGATTTCTGCATTGGCGGGGAACTCCCATTTCAAGAGGTTCTCCGGATCGTCGCTCAAGTAGAAGTTGTCCAGGTCTATGGTTGATGTTTCTGAGTTAAACAACTCGATCCACGGCTCGCGCTCCCCTGAGGCGTCGGTGACGCCGGACACATTTTCGGGTTGTATTTCGTTGATCCAAGTCTTCGGTAGCTCGGGCAGGACTGCCTTGACTGAGTTCTGTTTTCCGGGGGTGGCGATAGCGAGTCTGGTTCGCGCCAATGACTCGGTGGCAGCGGGGCCGGTACCAATATTTACGCTTACAGTGCCGTCTGCGTGTTCGCTAAAGTAGCGGAAGCTGAGAGTATGGAATTTCGAGTCGTCAAGCAGCGCCGCCAGTTTTTGGTCGATAATTATATCGCCGGGCTCGGCGTTTGTCGGGGAGGACAGGAACAGCGATGAGGCGCCCTCATAGAATTTATTCGTATCTATATGCGCCGTTGCTTCGTCGGATATTAACCGCCACGAGTCTTCGAGTGCGGATTCGAAGCCGCCGTCCTGAATGATGTTTGTGCCTTTGCCTGCGATGAGGCCTTCGACGAGCTTGACGTCGTCTATCCACACGGATGCGCCGGGGCTGGCGTACATTTGCACCTTGATGCCTGAGAACTTGGCCGAGAGCACGCCTAGCTTCCAACGGGGCGGTGCGAAGCCGTTTGTTTGTACGGCCGTCCAATTGCCGATGCGGTTATTATCCTGGCCGGTATCGATTAGTTGCAGCGAACTGCCGAGCCCATCCGGCCCGGTCGGCCACGGCGGTTGACTGCCGTAAGTTATTTTATCGATAAGTATGCCCTCGGGAACGTCCGGCGATGGTTTAATTAAGCTTATGGTCTCGCCTGCGTTGTTCAGTCTGCCAGGGAATCCGCCTATGACGTTTAAGCCTGTGCCGAATGAGTTTTCAAATGCCGCGATGTCCTTTGCCACGACCACGTATTGGAGCGGTTGGATTATAAACGCTTCCGGGAACGAGAAATCTATCCCGTCTATACGATAACCGGATAGATCGAATGCCTGGGCGGCGGATGAATTAAATAACTCAATGTATTCAGCGTCGTCATCGAGCGGATTATACATTATCTCGGTGAACATGAGGTAATTCTGCGGCCGATGCGTCGAGCCGGTGTAGGTAATATTGATTTGCGTAGATGCGTTTTCGAATCTTCGTTCATTTAAGTCGTATCCTTCGATTAGGAGCTGATTCTCTCCCGGTGAGAGGGGTACTTGTATTGCCCAATGATTAACGGTAATCCAACGGATCGGGTATGCGATTCCGTTGACGCGAATTGTTTTAATACCAATAGGCGCGGTGCCTTCGATTTCGATAAGATTACGGTTTGTTTGGAAGCTGGAGCCGTTGGATGTAAAAATTTCGAAAGGCGCTTCGTTGGTGCCGAGCACGCGGTTGATGTAGCTGCGCCTGCTCGCTATCCAGGATTTAATCGAGCGGGTTTGGTCGACATTGATCCGGTTATCAATAAGCGCCTGATGATGCGGATCGAGGAACGAGGACACCGACGCAGGCTGCATCGGGCCGTTGACCAGGTCATAGAGCGCGCGGAGATAGTCGCGTCTGAACGGCGGGGTATTGAACATCCTTTCGGATATGGGGTCGATAGTGCCGTCCATGTGCTGGACATCGAATAGGTCATGAGTCGGGCCGTCACCGAGGCCGAAGGCGAAGCTGATATCCCAATTTAAGAGTTCCCATTTATCGGTGACCGGTTTGTAGGCGTACATGTTCTTACCGCGGCGGTAGCCGTATGCGTCCCAGTCCCCGCACATATGCCGGCTAGCCATGGTTTGCATCCATTGGTTGATGTTTACCAGGGCGTTTACATTGGTAATAAACGCATTTGTATTCGGTTGGTTAACCGCCTCGACGAGGTCGAAAATGTTCGTGTAATCATTGGCGGAGTACTCAACGGAGCGTTTACGCCAAGTCCAACGGTACCTGGCAAGCTTGAGCGCGTCGCCGGTAGTGGTGAACTTCTCGAGAGTCGCGTCGGTGTTATGAAAGCTAAAGTTTGGGGTGAATTCAAACCAGTCTTCGATCTTGAATAGCTCGCCGTTATTGTTTTCCGGGTACCATTCTTCGATGAATTCGCGATTCGGCTGTACGGCGTCCTCGAAGATATCGTATCTATGCACTCCGTTGACGTATAGATGGATAAACCGTCTGTGTGTGGAGGGCAATCCGATTTGTTGTGCCATCCAGTGATAGAGTTGCTCACGCAATGCTGTGTCGTCGCTGCCGAGGTTGGAAGGGGCGTTAAGAACGAAATCAGTTACGCCGAGGAAGAGATTGTCTTTGGGAAATACCATCACGTAATTGCACATATTACCCGTGGGTGTGTTGTAATTTCCCCAATGATATGGGCTGCCGCTGTACATGGTGTTCATGTTATATACGGCGCGATAATTGCCGTAGACGAAAGTGGCGTCGAGGAGCTCGTTACTGCCTTTATCGCGGTTTGACCATTCATTGAACGTGTCTTGTTTTACCCATATTCGGTAGGCGCCGAGGTTGCCTGTGGGCATTGTTTCGCCAAAGCGTACAAGGCACTCGCGCTTGGGTGCGTCGGCGGGGAACGATGCGCTGGTTCTTATGCTTGCATTGTCAGTGGCGGTAACATGGAAAGCGACGATCGCCCCCGACGGTTGACCGGGTACGGTTGCGGAGAATACGCCGTCACCGGCGACTTTATCGCCGTCTTCGGCATCGTCGTTCATGGATACCTCGGTGAATGTGAGAGACGGATCGACTCTGTATCTGAGTGTTACGGCCGAGACGCCGTCGGGGTCGTGGACGCGAGTGCTGACAACGACCTTTTCATCGGCTGCCGGCAGGATCGGCGTGTGCGTGGTATCGAAAACAGCGGGGCCTGTGTTTTGGCGGTAGATACTATTGCTTGCTCCGGGTGTTCCGATGCTTGGAACGGGCATCCTATCGGTGGCCTCGAGGAAGTTCCCGCGGATTCGGAGAAGTAGCTCGGGGTGTCCTTTCAACCAACGTGCGTCGCATTGTACCGTGACCGTTTCGCCGGGGGAGAGAGCGCGCGTCAGCGGCGTCCAAATCTGGTTCGGCCCTGTATCGCCACGGTGCGTGGCGACCAAGTGCATGGCGTTGCCGCCGTCATGGCCTTGTCCGCTTGCGAGGAACGAGCGATGATGGCTGCCGACTAGATTGTAGTTGAACAGACCGCCTTCGAACGTATCGTTGGCGATCAGATTCTGACCTTTTGAGTCAAGCACTTTTACGTTGTCGACAAGGCACTCGCCGGGGCCGAGGAGCAGGATTTGGAGATTATCGACCGGATATCCATCATAACCGTTATCGAGGACGCCGGTTTTCGATATTGTGCACCATTGGCTTTTATCGGTTTCGACGCTGTCGCCCCAGTTAGGGCCGAGGCGGTTATCGGTGCGCGGGTTGATCAGCTCGAGGGTGGAACCGTTGCCGTCGGCCCAGTTACACCAGCGGCCGCCGTCGCTGTAAGTAACCTCGTCGGCTACTACGTAAGCGTAATTGGTGGTAACCGTGAAATCGACGTTTGTAACAAGGTACGGCATAGGGAATTCCAGTGCGATACGTTCACCGGCGTTGGAGAGTTGTCTCTGGAAATCACCGACGAGTTTGGATGCGTCGAGGTTGGTGTAGAGTGTGGCGAGATAATCGGCGTCCGAAGCGACTACCAGGTAGCCGTCCGCCGGGATGATCGTACCCTCGGGGAATGTGAAGTCTATGCCGTCGGAGATGCGCCAGTTTGATAGATCAACGGTCGAATTTCCTTTGTTGTGGAGCTCGACGAATTCCTCGTCTGAATTTTCGGATATCGGATGGAAATTGAGTTCGTTTATGACAACGTCCCGGATGAGGAGCGGCGCGTTGGGTTTTGCGAATGTCTTTGCCGACAGCTCATGGAAATTGGGTGCGCCATCGGGGTAGCGGCCGCTCGAGATTCCGGTCGCCTGGGGGCGGAACCTGACGGCGTCCAGGATGCGATCGCCTGCGGGGTTCTTCAAGTAGATGGTTTCGCCTTCCGCGTCGAGCGCGAAGCCGAGCTGATCCTGCTTAAACGCGACAAATCCGTGCGAGGAAATAATGGTACCGCGAGGGATGGTAAATTTATCTCTGGTCGGATCATCGCTGAGCGAGAGGTTGGAGATATCGATGTCCGTTTCACTGTGATTGTAGAGCTCGATAAAGTCCAGTTCCGGGTCGTCGGTGTGCGCCAGGAACTCGTTGATCATGATAACGGAGTACGATGTGGGTACATACGTGTCGGCGCGTCCCGGCGATCCGCCGATGAACGAGCTAGCACTCCATGCGGCGGGATCATCCTCGCCTAGTGACGCGCGTGCAAGGACGAGAGAATGTCCTGCGCCGTCGGCTGCGGCCGGCCAGGGCGGCTGATCCGAGTACTCGATATCCAGCAGCAACGCGCCGAGCTCGTTATATAGGCGTACTGGACCGCCGTCGTTTGCAAGCCGTCCATTATATGGGCCGAAGACGTTTGATGTATCGTAGACCGCACTGACGTCTGTGGGAACCTTGGCCAGCACAATGAATCCGCCGGCGGGGATGACCGTGTTGCTCGGGAATGTGTAAGTGATTTCGCCGTCGATTCTGTATGCGGAGATATCCTTATCCACAGGTTCAGAGTTGAATAACTCGAGGAACTCCAACTCGCGGTCGTCGGTTCTGTCGCCCGGATGGTAATGAATTTCCGATATCACGAGGCCGGTATTTCGCGAGCATGGGCCGAGCGGTTCCCAGTTTTTCGGTAGTTCGGTGTCCGGCCCGGTAAAAGTCACGGGGTTTAAATCCCTGATTTTAGCGGCGGTTGTGCCGGTGTCGCTATGGCTGCTCAGCGCGATGCCGAAGTAAATTTGGTTGGTCATATTGATCTCCGACGTACCGAGTAACTTCCAGCTTAAACCATCGAAGCCGGCGTAGCCGAAGAATTTATCTCCCGAGCGTTTTACCCGTAGCCAGGTGTTGGGATAGTTGACAGGGAATGAACCGGTGCGTTGGGACTCGGCGCCTTTTTGCCGGCGGAATTCGGAGAACGCGCCGCTGATGCCTGGTGTTGCCATGGCCGAGAAGAAAGCACTATTTCCATCCAGGTCTTCCCTTGCCATGAGTCCCGCCATAGCCCACGGGTTTGATGGATCAAGCGATTTAACACGCACCTTAATGTCGAAGTCGCCGGTCAATTGCTCGCAGCTGAACTGCAGCATATCGGTCTCTCCGCCTATGTGACTGCGTGATATGCTGATATCGTATCCGTCTTTGACCGGTTTAAACGTGCCGGCGTCGGGTGGAATATCGATGTTTTGTGGAGTGATTGCGGAGGTTACAAAAGAAACCTTGGTGTCGGGCGTCATCGGATTCTTGGCCGAGGCGCGGTCGGTGACGTTATTAACGGTGATCGTATACTGTACTTCGGCCTGGAGTGGACTGACGTTGAGGATGACCACGTTCAATTCGGTTCCGTAACCGAGGGATTTGACTGTGACATCGTGGTCGAACGCGAAATCGGCGAGGTTCCCGGTTATGGAGACGGGTTCGGAGAAGACGATTTTGACCGACCCGGTGCTGGTGTTGTATGCGGAGATTATCCTAGGCTGGGTCGTATCCTTTATGACCTGGAGTACGGCTTCCGCCGATTTGGTTTCGCCGATGGCATTGGTGATCACGCACATGTAGCGCGCACCGTTATCGCCGATGCCGGCGGCTTTGTTTGTGACGGACGCCGTATTTGCGCCGGGTATTCTGGAATCGTTCTTGTTCCATTGGTAGTGGACGGGGTCGGGGTTAGCGACTTCGACGGAGAACACGGCCGGCTCGCCTTCACGAACGGTGATGCTTTCCGGCTGCCTGGATATAATCGGCGGTATCACCGGTACGTCCGCGGGGACAAAGTACCCGGCCGGCACGGGTTCCTCGATCGTTCCATCCGGTAATTGCCAGCGGAGCGAGAGGCTATCGCCGCCGGAGCCATCCTTCATCAGAATCTCAATGTAATACAAATTGCCTTGTTCAAGAGTGACAGGCGCGGACATCTGATTCGGTTCCTTGTCCCATTCCCTGTAATCTGTCCAATTGCTGACAAAAGCGAGTTCTTGGATATTGGCGGGATTCTCGTTTGTGCTTAAATGGAGTACCGACTGGTCGTCACTGGCGATCCAAAAAGTGTATTCCCCGGACGCCGGCGCGCGGAGGAAGCCGCGGACACGTTGCCCGTAATTATCCATATAGTTCCTCGGTGTCTCCACCGAATTCGTTAGGTAACTTGTTGTTTGTGGCGACGCCGGGTATACGGCGGCGTTTGTCAGGTCCGCCAGGGACGAACCGGGTATATCCGTAAAGACTTCGAGCAGCAATCCGGCGGGTGGCGGATTAGTTTGCGCGCGTCCTGTAACGGATACGGTGAGGGTGATTGCCAACAGTGTAAGGAGGTTGATGGAATATTTCATTTTCATTTCTCCAATAATCAAATCATTCAATTTATTCAGCGACGGCGTACGTGCGGTTCCTGGTTTTGCGCCGGTGATATGATAACGGCTGATCCGGTTTGCAGGAGCCCGCAACGAGGCCGTATCGCCCGGCGCTATTCAGCCGTGGCGCGATAGAACCTAATAGGGTGACGCGCCGCTTCCGGGTCCTGGAAATGAACGATGCCGGACGGCGAGCTCCCGGAGTCGAGCGTCGACCAAAATTCGAGGTCACTGGATACCTGCAGCTCGTATTCCTGGTTCGGCTCGCCCTGGAGCGTTATCTGGGTAACGCCGCCTTCCTGGCGCAGGAGGATCAACGTCGGCGCCTCCGGCATCAGTTGGACGATCGGGATAAATACATTATCGATATATACCGCATCGTCGCCGCCCGAGAAACTGCCGTCTTTCGAATACCTCCACTCGAAACGGTTTTCGCCCGATGGCATTTCAAAGAAGAAATTCTCCCAGGGTTGGTCGCCGGACCATGACATGAGCAGTTTGCTGTTCAGGTAGAACTCGAGTGTATCCCAATTTTCTTCCGTGCTTACCCTAAAATCAAACCAACCGACACCGGCGGCGGTGTTAGTGACAAGGACAAGCGAGCTGGTTGCGTTGTTTGTGATGTCGCCGGTGCCCGCCGCGAAGGCGCCGTTTGCGACAGCGTTTGTTTGCGCTTGCCACGGGGTGCCTTCGGACGCCCACGAGATTTTCTTCAAATCCCCTGATTCGAAGTCGTCGGTAACGAGTGTCGAGTCGACTTTGAACTTGGCGGTAATCGAGATATCACTGTTCACGCTTATGCTGAGCGGGTTTACCGATTGCGATATGTCGCCCTCCCATGTATCAAATACAAAATTCGTGTCGGGTACGGCGGTAACCGTCACTTGCGCGCCGGCCTTATACAATCCGGAGCCGGGGTGTACCTTGCCGCCGGCGGACGCGCCCAAGTCCAGCGAATAGTATTGTCCGGGTTCCGGCGGTGTGAACGAGTATTGAAACATGATATTGCCGGATTCACCCGCGAATCCGTCGATGGCTATATGATAGAGTTGGTTCGATATTACCGAGTAGGTGATCTGACTATAGCCGCTGCCGGCATACGAATCGTCGTTGGAACCGAGAGTGATAAGGTTGGTTATGTTCGTTCCTATATAGAGTCCCATCAGGGTATCGAAGTCCGATCCGGATGTGGTCAGATTAAGTGTACCGTTTGCGGGTGCGCGCCATGAGTACCAGATCGAGTGCCCGCCCTGATTGCCGCCATGGATCGGTTCGCCCGGTTCCTTGGTGGCGCGGCCGTTGATCGCGGTAATGTATCCGCCCACGTTATCCAGGAATATCGATTCCGCAAAATCGTCGTTTATCGGATTGACATAACGTACGACCACCGCGTCGGGCTTGCCTTCATTGCCTGCGTAGTCCACTGCATAAGCCTCGACGACGTTGGTGCCCGGCGGCAGGCCGAGAAATGCATACCAGTTTTCGCCGCCGCTGGCGGGGATCGGAGCACCGCCGTTTATCCGGATCAGGACGTTGCTCACGCCGGAATCCATCGGAGTAGCCTCTTTGGCGAAGCCGCTTATTACGATATTCGAGGATGTAATGAGCGTTTCTCTCTCGGGACTATTGATGGTAGTCAGGGGCGGACGGTCATCCGGCGTTGCGCCGGGCGCGATTCGAAGCCGGATATTACCGACAAAATTCGAACCCGCGCCGTTGCCCGCGACCGCTATTCGGTATGTGCCGCCTAGTTCGGTGTCGAAATTAACATGCGGCGGGATGCCTTTGATGTCGTCGTATGTAGAGGATGCAACCTCGGTCAGTTGCGTAACGCTGCTGCCTTGATAAACGGCGAGTACCGAGTCGAAATCAGTGCCGGCCAGGTCGACCAGGACGTTGGTCGGTTGCGACGAAGACCAGACCCACCAAACCGATGCGTCGGCGCTTGATGCATCGGCGTGTTGCGGCTCGCCGGGCTCGAGGGATGCGTAATTGTTTGTGGATGTGACAATGGTCGAGCTTTCCTTGATCTTGTATCCGTCGACGAAATCATCGTTGCCTGGCCGTGATACTACTATGTACGGACGTTGTATTCTATTTGTGACGGGGCCCGGTTCTATCTCTCCATTCGCGTTCGTTAGGGTCAGGTCGGTGGCAGTTATGGTGAATATCATTGTGATCGTTTCCGCGAATTCAGTCTCCGGCGCGATGAATGCGCCCTGGTATTTCCCGTCATCGGGCGTATCGTCCGGCTGCTGTCCCTGGTCGTTCATTGCGACATTGGTGGTTGAAGTCCTCGCCGACACGACAATGTTCGAGAACAGGTAATTGGTCTCCTCTGCATTGGTGACGACGATATTGGATATGGTTAGGGCAAGTAGATTTGTGGTGGACTCCACAAATATCGTATTAGCGGGTGGTTCTATAAGAAGCTCGAAATCACCCGTAGTATCATTGGTTTGTGCCTGTGCTGTGGCGACCGCCAGCAACTGGCACCCGAGAATCACGGAAAGGGCTTGCTTAAACATAAGCTCCTTTTACATTTTCCGCAGGATTAGTACAAGAGTAAAAAACCAGAAAAATCACACCGATGCGATTGTGCCCGAATTCGGTTTTTCTGTTATGGCCGGTTCGATGAATGCTCTGAAAAACGGTTCCGATTCAGCGCGGAGAGTTAATTCTCCGTTCTCTCCCGGTATCGACAACGCCTCCGCGTGCAACGCCTGAAATGGGAGGATGAGCCTGCGCCGATGCTCATCTGTCAACCTGTTTTGGGCCAAGGCGAGATAGCAAGATAGACCAGGCCCGCGGGCTTGTTAATAACCAGTAATTCATCGTTCTCGAGAATAATATTGAAAAGACGCATGATCGATTTTTGACTGGCTAAGATTAGTTTGTTCAGTATTAATTGAACAGAATAAAAATCGGGTGTCCAAGTACTGGGTTTAGCCGGGAACGGACTTGTGTGTTTCAGCGCAGATGCGTCTGGGGCGCGAAGTATACAAGCGGCGGCATAAGCGCATTCGAAACGAAGCAGCGCCGCCGGAATTAAATAATATTATGAAGATTGCAGTTATCGGTCTCGGTTACGTCGGATTACCGTTGTCCATTCAATTCGCGAATTCGGGTGTTGAGGTGCTGGGTCTAGACATCGACCCGGCGAAGATCGAGGCGTTGAACAGCGGCCGCAGTTATATCAAGCATATCGAGTCGTCCTCTATCAAAGAGCTGATAGACTCGAAGCGGTTTGCTGTATCGACCGATTTTAGTCTTGTCCGGGAGGTTGAAGCGATATTGATCTGCGTGCCGACACCGTTGAATAAGAACCGCGAACCGGATATCTCCGCGGTTATCAACACGGGCGAGATGTTCGCGCCGCATATTAGGCGGGGTGCCTTGGTCGTGTTGGAGTCGACGACGTATCCCGGGACGACGGATGAGGATTTGCGGCGCGTCCTCGAAAAGGGCTCGGGATTGAAGGCGGGCAAAGAGTTCCATCTTGCCTTCTCGCCTGAGCGTGAAGACCCGGGTAATCCAAAGAGCCGTGTAGCCGATATTCCTAAGATAATCGGCGGGTACACGCCGGCGTGTTACGAAAAGGCCGAGGCCGTTTACGGGAGAGCGGTCAACACTATCGTGCGCGTTTCCTCCTGTCGCGCCGCCGAGGCGACCAAGCTGCTCGAGAATATTTTCAGGAGTGTGAACATCGCATTGGTGAATGAGCTGAAATTGGTTTACGGCGCCATGGGAATAGACATCTGGGAAGTGATCGACGCCGCCAAGACCAAGCCGTTCGGGTTCATGCCGTTTTATCCGGGGCCCGGCCTCGGCGGACATTGTATCCCGATCGACCCGTTTTATCTCACATGGAAGGCGCGTGAGTACACGCAGCCTACGCGGTTCATCGAACTTGCCGGTGAGATTAATACATCAATGCCCATGCACGTTGTATCGCGCATCTCAGAAGCGTTGAACGCCAAGCGGCTCTCTGTGAACGGCAGCCGGATTCTGGTCATAGGCCTTGCATACAAACCAGACGTGGACGACGACCGTGAATCGCCGTCGTATCGGCTCCTGGATATTTTATCAGAGCGCGGCGCGGACGTGGCGTATTTTGATCCTTACATTCCCGTTATACGACCGACACGGGAACATTCGCACTGGGCGGGTACGAGGTGTGTGACATGGAACGAGGAGACGATAAAGGGTTTTGACGCCGTGTTGATTGCAACGGCGCACAAATCGGTGCCGTATCAGGAGCTGGCGGACTGGGCGGACTGTATTGTCGATACGCGGAACGTAATGGGTGAGTTTCATACGAGAGAAGGGCAGGTCTGGAAGGCATGACGGCCTGCGGCGTGTGTGACATATTGATTGCGATGCGTTTATACATCCGCAGGATAAAAGACGTTTCCGGACGAATGCTGGAGATTAAAGTAAAACAGATGATCCAATATGATTATTAACACAAAAGCATATGCCAGGGCGGGACTGGTAGGTAATCCGTCGGACGGATATTTCGGAAAGACGATATCTTTCATAATACGAAATTTCTATGCGGGCGTGACCCTATATGAGACGCCGGAGCTGGAGATATTGCCGAATCACAGGGATCATTCGTGTTTCAAGAGTCTGAACGCCCTGGTTTCGGATGTCGAAAAGCACGGGTATTACGGCGGCATACGCCTGCTCAAGGCCACTATCAAGCGGTTCCACCGGTATTGCGGAGAAAATGGGATTTATCTGCACGACCGGAACTTCACTATCCGTTACACATCGAATATTCCCGAGCAGGTCGGTATGGCCGGCTCCAGCGCTATAGTTACCGCATGCCTCAGGGCGTTGATGCAATTCTATAACGTGGCAGTACCCGAGCCGGTTCAGCCGAATCTGGTGTTGTCGGTCGAGACTCAGGAACTCGGTATTCCCGCAGGCCTCCAGGATCGTGTGATACAGGTTTACGAGGGTGTGGTCTATATGGACTTCGATAGGGAGTCAATGGAACGGCTGGGACACGGTTTGTACGAGCCATTGGACCCTGCGCTATTACCGCGGTTATATGTGGCTTACAGAACCGATCTGTCCGAAGGCACAGAGGTCTTTCACAACGACATACGCGGGAGGTTCAATCTCGGCGAACCTGCCGTGGTCAATGCAATGAAGTTCTGGGCCGGATTGACCGA
>JAIPKD010000070.1 GCA_021733835.1 Verrucomicrobiota bacterium | reverse complement strand
GATAATCGAATACATGATTAAAGCCGCAAAGGAGGCCAAACGCCACACCAGCTGGACCCAACCATGTGAACCGTATGAAAACGGACTCAAGACTTTCGTTAAAAATATATTGTCCACTTCAGAGCCAAATCCTTTCCTATCGGACTTCATACGGTTCCAATCGAGCATAGCGTTCTTCGCCAAGTTCAACTCATTGTCGCAGACACTATTGAAAATGACCGTGCCGGGTGTGCCGGACTTCTTTCAAGGCTCCGAACTTTGGGATCTTCGTCTCGTCGATCCGGATAACCGGCGTCCGGTCGACTTCGAGTCCAGATTCGACAAATTGTTGAAGCTCAAGTCCGGCGTAGACCTCAACCACCTTATAGAGTCCGACGACTCAGGCGATTCAAAGCTGTACATCATCTGGAAGACGATGAATTACCGGAAGGCGCATCCATCACTTTTCGACTTTGGTAATTATATCCCTCTGCAAACCGGCGGCGCGGCCGGAGACCATGTATGCGCATTTTTAAGAAAAACCAACAACGCGCTGGCGCTTGTCGCGGTGCCACGACTCGTATACACGCTCACCGGCGGCAAACCGATCCTGCCCATCGGCGACGATGTATGGCGTGACACCACAATCGCGCTGCCTCCCTCTACCTCCGCTCTCCAAGGGTATAATATCCTTACACACGAGCGCACCGAAATCAGATACAACGACGAAGGCGGCTCACTGCGAGTAGCCGACTTGTTCCATTCGATACCATTGGCTATCCTGGAATGAACCGTGGGTGTATGAGTGTTTGCCGCAAAAGATAGAGCTCAAATCGAAATTATGAAACCAAAGATATACTTGGAACATAAACCTGTGCCGCATAATATGAAATTCGGATTTCAATGGAATTATGTAAATCATGCGTTTTGACGGCTTATCAATCTTGGTTGTTGAAGATGAATTACTCCTGCGTAAGCGGATTTGCGCGAATCTGGAAGGCTCAGGCGCCGATGTGACGGGAGCGGAAACCCTGAAAGCCGCCGGAACCTGGTTGAAGGATATGGGCGCCGATTTCGTCCTCCTCGACATAAATCTCCCCGACGGAATAGGTACCGATCTGTTAAGCGACGAATGCGCCCGCGACGCGAACATAATCGTCATGACCGCATACGGCAGTATCGAACAGGCGGTTGAATCTATGCGGCGCGGCGCAGTCGATTACATCTCGAAACCATTCGACGCCGAGGAACTGCCGCTTGTCATCTCCCGCGCACTCCAGGCCAAGCACTCTGCGCGTATAGACGAACATCGGAACACCGACATACGGAGCTCAACGGAGTTCTTCTTCGGCGCGGCGCTCAAGCCGTTAAAATCCAATCTCGAAAAAATCATTCAATCCGATAAACGCCTTCAAACCGATCTCCCACCTGTATTACTCAGCGGCGAGACAGGCACCGGCAAGACCTCCATTGCCAGATGGATTCACTATAACGGCCCGCGGGCGGATAAACCGATTGTCGAAGTGAACTGCTCGGCGTTACCGGAAGCATTGGCCGAGTCCGAGCTCTTCGGCCACGAACGCGGCGCTTTCACTGACGCACGAACCTCCAGGATCGGGCTGTTCGAGGCGGCAAAAGGCGGTTCACTCTTCCTCGATGAACTTCCAAGCCTCTCACCGCCGCTTCAAGCGAAGGTGCTCACGGCTATCGAAGAAAAGCGCGTCCGCCGCCTGGGCGGTAATAAGTATATCCCCGTCGACGCAAGGGTCATCGCCGCAACGAATCAAGACCTAAACCGCGCCATGGCCGAAGGCCGGTTCCGTGAAGACCTATTTCACAGACTCAATTTATTCGCAATAAACATACCGCCGCTGCGCGAGCGCGGAAACGACATTGCAAGCCTTGCCGAGCTTTTCCTTAAACGCCTATGCAAGCGTCATAAATTACCGCCCAAGCGTATTACGCCACTCGGCAAACGAAACCTCATATCTCACCACTGGCCCGGTAATGTCAGGGAACTCGCACACGAACTCGAGCGCGCCGTTGTATTCGAAGACTCGAACACACTCGACTTCAATAACCTCGCCCCATCCGCTGCGCCGGCCAAATCCCGCACACGCGAAACGAATGACTGGTTCAACGAAGAATTCATATTTCCGGAGTCGGGATTCTCAATGGAAGACGCGATCAACCGCATTATCAATCACGCACTCGAACAAACCGATAATAACGTCTCCGCCGCGGCCAGACTCCTCGGCGTCAGCCGCGATTACATTCGTTACAGATTGGAACAACCGAAAAAATAACCCCCCTCCTCGCCGCCGGACGTTATCGACTGTAAATACGACAAGCTATATCGCGATCGAAAGGCGGCGGCGTAAGACGGAGCACTCCGCTGCACGCGTTCTTTCTTGAGCACGACACCACGGCGCGTGTTCCACCACTCAATGACATACGCATCCGGCCGAAGTCCTTTAACCTCTATGGCAACGTCCTCCAATTGTTCCGGCTGCCCAGCGTTCAAAACCGACGCCCACCAGGTTGCCTGCTTATTGATGATCCAAAGGCACGCCGCGAACTCACCCCGCAACCCAACCGTATGCACATTCGCCGGCGCCGAAAGGTCGGCCGGTTTCATATCCTGCTCGATTAACGGCACATCCTGGATAAACTCCACCAGCGGCCCGTAATGCGTATAGGCATTTTGCAGGTCTAATTGCTCCCACCACCAAAACATGGCAGCCCCCGATAGTCCGCTCAAGCTCGACGCCCATAACATGTTATGAAAGTGAACAAGTTCGCCATCCCGCCGCATAAACTCACTAAGCCCCCATTCGCTTGTGGCCAAACCACATTCGCCCAGAAACATAGGCCTGGCGCTGCTAGTTTCGTCAATCAACAGCCGCGCCTGTTCAATAACAGCGGCTACCTCGTCACGGTAACCTCCATCCTTGCCCGGGCGTAGGTAAAAATGCATCTGCGCGGTGTCCAACATCGGGTGACGCCAGTCCTTCGGGTTATCCGACCATGCACTGGTAGTAATTGGATGACCATACGGATCAATCTCTTTTACATACCGCCCGACCTCGGCATAAAACCGATCCGTCGGCAAGTTCGGATTCATCTCGTTGAAAATGCCGGTATGGTGACATCCTCACCACCGGGCACACAGATATCCAGACTCACCTTCACTTCGCCGGGATCGAACGGATTCGCATATATCCTGTCCGTGCGGATTCGAAAATCAATCAGTTTATATTGCTCCACGTTCTCGAGCCCTGACTCGAGCTCAAGTGCAGTCTGCTCGGCAACGCACAAGCACGCCATGCCGCTTATCAGCATCGCAGCGCATAAAACGCACACCGTTTTTATTCGTCTATTTATCATGAATCCGATTTTAACGCTCCAGACCGAATCGGAAAACAACCGCATGCCCGCACGGCGGCGCCTGTCGAACATCGGGTGGTATCTTTATATTTGTCTGGCCGTTGGCGTCTGTTTCCCAAGACATCGGCGCTGGAACTCCGAGCATGTAAACCATCGAGCCTTGCGCCGGTTTAGGGCCGGTGAACGAAATCTCATCCGGCAAAGCTCCCGAATCGGAATCCACAATGTATATCGCATAAACAGTCTTACCTCTGCGCGTAAATGCGACCTGTCCATCCTTGTACGGCGCAACGGGCCGTGTATTGTAAATCGCCTGACCGTTAAGACTCATCCAGTCACCGATTTCATTAAGGCGCTCGACGGCTTCCGTCGGCAGCGCGCCATTAGGACGCGGTCCGACATTAAGCAAAAAATTACCGCCCTTGGCCACGATATCCACTAACAATTGGATTAGACGATGCGTGGACTTGTAATTGTCATCAGGTTTGAACGACCATTGATCACCCATGGTCATGCAGGTTTCCCACACATACGGCAACGGCTTGTCGGGCACCTTTTGTTCGGGTGTACGATAATTTTTTCAGTAAACATATAGAACCACCCTCGCTCAGCTCCGAATAACCGTTTCTTACGTCAACCGCTCGGTCAGCCTCGAATCCTCGGCTATCTCGTCCTTCTCCTTCGGAAATACGCCGAGGCAAATGCCGTCCTTGCGCTTTAACCGTCGAAAGACGACAGGCAGCGTCTTCTTTGGCTGGATACGCCCCGCGCCGAGTACTTTGTAAGCGATAACAGGCTTCGCGAGTTTCTCGATGGTTGTGAGCGATTCTTCCAGGCCCTCGGGTACATAGTTATCGGGGCGGTATAATGTCTGGTTGTAAAAGTCCGTCGGCAAACCCTTTTCCTCTGAAACGAGATGGTTCCCCGCCGTATGCGTAGCCATGCCCGCCGGCATTCCAAAGCTATGAATCAATTCCAGCCAGTCGCGCAGCACATCATATCTCCCCGCCGCCATCTGCTCGTCGGCGCGAATACCCTGAATGCATACCGCCTTGGCGCCGTTCTTCGCCGCGGCGGTGATATGCGCTTCCATCTCGTCGGCGCTTGGGTCGGGCTGAGCGATCCATATCTTCATCTTCCCGTCGCGCTCACGATAATCGTTCCAGACGCGTATCCATCTATCATAACACGGCGACCAGACCGCGGTAATCCCGTGATCGGCGGCTGCGTCCAGTACTTTCATGATCCGTTCGGGCGTATAGAATTCCTTCATCTCCGACGGCGTTGCCTGTGGGTTTCCGTGAGAAAATCCGAAGAACGGATTACTGCCGAGGATCAGACGCGACACCTCGAGCTCGCCGATCTTGATTTTCGGTAATTGTCCTAATGGTGACCCGTCCGCAAGCAACGGATCAGCCGAACGCATCGCGCCGACAACAGCGCTTATATACACGGCGTCCTTAATAAACTCGCGTCGTGTAAGACCAGTGTGATTTTTCATGCATCGATCATATTAAGAAACAATTAATCTTCGCAAGCATGAATGTATTAATACGAATTCAATTCCATCATCAGTCAGAATTTGAGATCGTTTTGGTATGCTGAAAATTATTGTGGCAACAGGTAATCAACACAAGGCTGATGAAATTAGGAATATTTTGAATCTCCCGGCTGAGATACAGACATTACATGGTTATCCCGCCGCACCGGTTCCTGTCGAAGACAAATCAACATTCGCGGGTAACGCCATCAAGAAATCTCATACCATCGCCCGCTGGTTTTCTTTGCAGGACAATTTTGCAGGTGCTGCCGCGACGTTCGTGATGGCAGACGACTCGGGGCTCGAGGTGGATATTCTGAACGGCGCGCCGGGTATTTATTCGGCGCGCTTTGCAGCACTCGATAACAGCGGGCATATAAATTCCATCGATGCGGATAACAACGAGAAACTGCTCGGGCTGCTTGACGGCGTACCGCTTGAAAAGCGCAGTGCGCGTTTCCGATGTGCAATCGCCGTAGCGGGCGTGGGACGGAGCATCCAATCCGACGGCAATCGGGAAGTCATCCAGCTATTCGAGGGCATATGCGAGGGCACGATAGGTCTCGAATGCCGCGGCACGGGCGGATTCGGCTATGACCCCCTATTTATTCCCGACGGTTTTGATAAGACATTCGGCGAGCTGCCGCGTTCCGTTAAAAACGATATCAGCCACAGGGCAAAGGCGATTCGCCAGGCCGCGGATTTTTTCAAGGCGATAGTCGAGCAGTGACCCGGAACCGCGATGTACCGACAACGACTCGTCACTTTGGACGCGCCAGCGTCATGGAGATATCCTTGTGAATATTGGCGAGTATATTTCCTCTATTATCAAGGAGTTCAACCTCCATCGTATTAACCGTGAAAACATCCGCGGTAAATCCCGCGTCGCGTCTTACGGCAAACTCTATTAATTGCAATCCCGCGCCAGACCTTACGGGCGCCAATGGCGAAGTGAACCATTGGACACTTTCCGGTCGCGCCGCGTCATACAAGCGCAGTCGCAGGCGTCCTTCAGTTTCCTGGAGCTTATAACGCACGGTCACGTATCCGGAGAACAGGTTATTCTGTTTCAGCGAATCGAACTCGATGGGTTTTTGAGCGCTCACGCCTGCATCTGATTCCTGCCGCCCTTCACCGTCGTTCCAAAACAGAAGCATTGTCGTTCTGAACAATTCATGTTTTATATTCGATCCCGCGTCGGTTAGAAATACGAGCACCGTGTCCGTGGAAAAATTGTTGATACTGCCTCGTATCGATGAAGGCGAAAACCGAACCGGTAAAAGGACAAAGTTCCTCCGTGTATCTCCAATCCCCTCGGAAGGAGTGACGAAGAATCGGGACGATGCGGGATCATCGCTTCTCAATACCTTTATGCCCAAAATGGGCTCCGTCAGCGACGTATCGGCATAGTCAAACTCGATGCCGAACGTCATCCGGCTCTTGTCCAAACTCCGGTTTACGACATCGACATTTGTTATGCGTGTTCTCAAATTCGAGTCTTTCGTGAAATCGGCCATGGGATCGGGTGTGACTTCGGACTCAAAGACCTCTTCCCTTACCTGCCTTCTCGTCGTATCGACGGACTCACGTCTTACGGAATCCGACGGCCGAACCATAGCCAAGTCCGTCGACTTCGCCTCATCAACGACCTCGGTTTCCACTGCCTCCGCCACGGCCTTCGTTTCGGTAACAGGCTTCTCCTGCACAGGCTCAACCGCTTCCGCTGTCTCCGCCTCGACGACCTCAGGCTTTGCGGCCTCGGTTTCAGCGGCAACGGCCTCGGCGGTATCAGCCTCGACAACTGCCGGTTCATCGGGTTCCGGCTGCGTAACCTCGGACTCCGCCTCCTCGACTTCAACGACCTCGGACTCCACTGCCTCCGCCACGGCCTTCGTTTCGGTAACAGGCTTCTCCTGCACAGGCTCAACCGCTTCCGCTGTCTCCGCCTCGACGCCCTCGGGCTTTGCGGCCTCGGTTTCAGCGGCAACGGCCTCGGCGGTATCAGCCTCCACAACTGCCGGTTCATCGGGTTCCGGCTGCGTAACCTCGGACTCCGCCGGCTCGACTTCAACGACCTCGGACTCCACTGCCTCCGCCACGGCCTTCGTTTCGGTAACAGGCTTCTCCTGCACAGGCTCGACCGCTTCCGCTGTCTCCGCCTCGACGACCTCGGGCTTTGCGGCCTCGGTTTCGGCGGCAACGGCCTCGGCGGTATCAGCCTCCACAACTGCCGGTTCATCGGGTTCCGGCTGCGTAACCTCGGACTCCGCCGGCTCGGCAGGCTTCTCCGGTGCCGGCTCCGCTGTCTCCGCCTCGACGCCCTCGGGCTTTGCGGTCTCCGTTTCGGGGCGCACGGTATCCGCGATGGTTTCCTCCTCGGTTTGGGGCATCGGTTTTTCCACCATCTCGGCCTTAACCACGCCGTCCGATCTCGGTGAACCCCATTTCACCTTTTTCAAATCAACAGAGCTATCAAGGATCACACGGCCGCTGCTATTCAAAAACAACATCCGTATCCGATCCGTGGTCAACTGATCCGGCACACCGGGTTCTTCATTGAAGTATCGCACCTTCACAGACACGGCGCCGCGGCCTTCATTGATAGTCACCGGGTTAGCGCCGAACCAGGCGCTCGCATTCGACAGCCCTTTCTTTTCGATTACAGGCACCACCTGCGCCGTTCCGCCGCCCGCACCGTTGTACGTGTAATCGAAGCCCAAAACCAATTCCGTCCCGTCCTCGGAGCGCTCCATGACATAAATATTCTTAATCGTATTGAAACGCGCCTCCGGTTCCTCGAACACGGGTTGGATCAAGATCGGTTGCGCATTTACCGCCGCCGAACCGGAAAGAAGAGCGACTAACGTTAGAACGCGAAGCGCCATCGCAAACGACCTGCCACATGCGCCGCGAATCACAATGAACGAACGGCATATTGGAAACGCGATGCAATTGAGATTACCTGGAAGATTTAGATTGGACTTGATTTTCATATCACGCAAAATTCATTGAAATACCTTCACCAAGATATATCCTTCAAAGAAGATAGCAATCTAAATTGAAAGAGAAAGCATCCGCCCGGATTCGGCGGCGCGCAGCCTCCGAAACATGCGCGATTTATTAAGCGAAGGTTAATTATGAAAATATGCAGTACATTATCCATAGTAATTTCGATACCTTTGTTATTCATTAATATCGAAACCTCCGCGGCGTCGAATTCGACACTCGAGGAACACGCCTCCCGGATCAGGAATAGTATATCGACGAAAATACTACCGTTCTGGTACCGGAATACAATTGATACAGAAAACGGCGGTTACCTCCTTGGCCATGATTCTACTAAACAGCTTGTCACCCAGGCACGTATGGTCTGGAGCTTCGCAAAGGCGCATAACTCGGGATACGAACACGCCGACTTCAATTACCTGAGCGCCGCCGTGGAGGGTCATGAATTTCTAATCAACAACTTTCGCGATACCGAACACGGCGGATTCTTCTGGACAACCGACCCTTCCGGCGCGCCTATCAATACAAACAAAATAATGTACGGGCAGGCATTCGTTATCTATGCCCTGGTCGAGCTGCATCGGGCTACCGGTGATGACGCTCATCTCGACGAGGCAATCGCGTTATTCCGTAATATCCGAAAATTCGGACATGATGACACCCATGGCGGGTGGATCGAGCATTTTACGCCCGACTGGACACCGATCATGCAGCCGAATCCCACTGCCATCGTAGAAATCCCCGGCCTAAAAAGCGCGAATACACATCTCCATCTCATGGAGGCATTCACTGAATTATATCGTGAGACCAAGAGATCGGATGTCCGCCGCGCCCTCGAGGAATCCGCACGGATTAATTCACGATTTTTTTATCCGTCCGCACCAGGCGAGTCTTGCTTCCATAGAAAACCCGACTGGTCGCCAGTAACGGGCCCTGGGCACGACGGCCTTTCATACGGGCATAACGTCGAATTCGCATGGTTACTCGTTCAGGCCGAGAAGGCGCTCAACAGAGACCCATCATGGTCACACGTCTCCGCGATAATTGATCATGCACTGGAATACGGCTACGACCACTCACGCGGCGGTCTATATTATCTGGGCAACGACAACACGCCGGCATCGGACAAAAGAAAAATCTGGTGGGTACAGGCGGAAATGCTCTCCGCGCTCACTGAACAAATCACTCACTCACGCAAGCCTCGATATACCAAGGCGCTTAAATCACTCTTGAACTGGATAAACAAGTTTCAAACCGATCAAGATACCGGGATTTGGTACGATACCGTCGCCGAAACCGGCGAGGCGCTCAACCCGGCATTGATGCATAATTGGAAAGGCGCTTACCACGACTTGCGCGCCTTACTCAAATTCTCAGAATCAATCCCCGCCGGAAAAGCATCATGCAAAGAAAATCAACCGGTAAAAATGCGAAGTCCATCATGTAAAATAGAATAATCTTGCTTTCGGAACCCTATCGAACACCATTGATCCAACAATCTGCAAAACATGAATTAAACCGAGTATGAACCTATTATGAAAACAAACAAAATATCACGTCGTCGTTTTATTCAGACAACAACTATCACCGGCCTCGCCGCCCCTTTTATCCGAAAATCATCCATCCACGCAGCCCTCTCGCCGAACTCGAAACTTCGCCATGCATGTATCGGGGTCGGCGGAATGGGATGGGGTGACCTGCATAACTTCCTCCAACATCCGGGCGTCGAAATCGTCGCTCTGTGCGACGTTGACGCAAACCATCTGGCGCGCGCCGCGGAGAAGGCGCCCGGCGCAAAGACTTACACCGATTGGCGTGAGTTGTTCGATAAGGAATCAAAGAATTTTGATTCGGTCAATGTAACCGTGCCCGACCACATGCATTTTGCAATCGCCATGCGCGCTGTACGCGAAGGCAAGCACGTGTATTGCCAGAAACCGCTCTGCCACGATGTAGCGGAAATACGCGCGCTCACCCGCGCCGCCAAGGACGCAGGGGTAATCACACAGCTCGGCACACAGGTCGCATCCAGCGTCGGCGAACGCACCGCTGTCAAGTTCCTCAAGGACGGCGCAATCGGAAAGGTCAAACACGCATACCTCTGTTCAAACCGCCCGGGCGCAATCGAGACCTACCGGCTCAAGGGACCGCGTCCGGAAAATGGGCAGCCATCACCGGAGCACCTTTCATGGAATCTCTGGATCGGTACAGCGCCGATGCGCCCTTACGCACCAAGCATCTATCATCCGACCAAGTGGCGCGCGTGGCAAGACTTCGGCACCGGCTGGTCGGGAGATATCGGATGCCATATCTTCGATCCGGTATGGAAAGGCCTGGACATGAAACCACCCAAATCCGTCGTCGCCGAAGTACAGGAATCATGGCAAAACTCGCCCACACGCCGCAATGACACCTGGCCGCAAAGCGACCACATAACTTGGACTTTCCCGGGCAACTCGAAAACCGCGTCGGACGAATTCATCCTCGAATGGTTCGACGGCGAATTCTTTCCGCCAAAGGATATTCGAACACTATACTCGGATGACTATTACCCACCTGAGTCGTCGATGATTATCGGCACCAAAGGCGCATTACTCATCCCACATGGAGGCACACCCGTCCTCCTGCCCGAAAAGGAGTTCGCAGATTATCCGCGTCCGGAACTAGAACACCGAAATCATTACCACCACTTCGCCGACGCCTGCCTAGGCGGCGAAATGACGGAATCTCACTTCGCGCAAACCGGCCCTATGACCGAAGCAATTATCCTGGGAACAGTCGCCATACGCGTGCCGAACCGGAAACTTCAGTGGCATACGTCGGATATGAAGATACCGAACCACAGGCAGGCGGAAGGACTCCTGAAACGCGACTACCGCGACGGCTGGGAAGTCCCTGGTTTTTGAACCAGTAACAAATTGCAATAATCCGTGCGATATCTATGGAGAAATTCGGATACAACCTTATTTCCCGAATCCGCCTATCCGCGGTTTAACCAGACGTTTAAAATCCGAATACGCCAGCTTGACCACCTCCGCATGTGTGCCGGCGTTGAACGCGATGGTCTCGTCTTCCTCCAGCGGCGCGTCCACAAACACATCCATATCATAAAGATTCCCGAATGGCGGCATCGCGCCCGTTTCGCATCCGGGAAATAACTCCTTGAAATCCCGCTCCGATGCAAACGCCAGATCATCCGTTCCCGCCGCCTCTCTGAGAGCATCCAGGTCGACACGACGATGCGCTGGAAGAACCGCCATAGCCATCTTACCGTTTACTTTGACCATTACCGTCTTCGCCATCTCTCGTCCGGGAATATGCGCGGAAGCGGCGATTTCTTGCGCCGTGTACGCCGGCGAGTGTATTACACACACATACTTTATATCTTCCTTATCCAGGAAATCCTTCAACGCTTTTACAGGCATATGATTCTCCTTTTATTGGGGTTTGATACAAAGTACTTACAAATCCGAAACTTTCAAGATCGCAATTTTGCCTATGACCACCAACCGATGCCTCGGACATATTAAATCACACACAAGCTTGACCATCACCGCGGAATACTCCAAGCTTATGCCATCGATTGATATGGCCTTATCAACAAACCACCTAGAAAAGCTGAAGGGCTTGGTCGGCAATGAAAATGTCCTCACCAAGACAGAAGACCTCATTGCCTATTCCTATGACGGAACGGCGGCGATTCAACAGACACCGGCGGCGGTAGTCTTTGCGCTGACAACCAGGCATGTCTCGGAAATCATCAAATGGGCGAAAGCCACTGAAACACCAATCGTAACCCGCGGCTCCGGAACCGGATTAAGCGGCGGCAGTATCCCCTCGACCGGCAGCGTGGTCCTGTGCCTGGCTAAAATGGATAAGATAATCGAAGTGGATAAGGACAATCTCTCGATCCTCGCCGAAGCCGGCGTTACTACACAAGACATAGCCGACGCCGCTGCATCGGTCGACCTCTTCTATCCACCCGATCCGGGATCAAACAAGATATCGACCATCGGCGGAAACGTCGCCGAAAACTCGGGCGGCCTCCGTGGACTCAAATACGGTGTCACAAAAAATTATGTGATGGGACTCGAGCTCGTCCTTCCCGACGGCGAGCTTGTTTGGATTGGCAACAAATGCGTGAAGGACGTCGCCGGCTATTCCATGAAGGACATATTCATCGGCTCCGAGGGCACACTCGGCGTCATTACCCGCGCGCTTCTCAGGCTCATCCCGAAGCCCGCCGCCAAGCGTACGATGCTCGCCACTTTCCCGAAAACCGAACAGGCGGCGGAAGCTGTTTCCGCAATCATAGCCGCACGGATAATCCCCTGTACACTCGAGTTCCTCGACCGCACAACTATCCATTGCGTAGAAGAATACGCCAAGATCGGACTGCCGCTGGACTGTGAAGCGCTTCTGCTGATGGAAACAGACGGGCACGCCGCAGTAGTCGAAGAAGAAGCAACCCGGATGGCCGAGATTTGCCGAACCCAAGGCGCAACCGACGTGACAATCGCATCCGACCTCCAGCAGGCCGACCGGTTGGCCGCCGCACGGCGCACTGCATTCTCCGCCCTGGCCCGAGTAATGCCGACCACCATCCTTGAAGACGTCACCGTACCCAGAAACAGCCTCGCGGATATGATCACGTTCATCCAAAACACCGGCGAAAAATACAACCTCCGCATCGGTACATTCGGGCATATGGGCGACGGCAACCTCCACCCCACGGTCTTAACCAACGAGAGGAATAAACCGGAAATGGAAACCGTGGAAAAGGCGTTCAATGAAATCTTTGATGAAGCCATCCGCCTCGGCGGCACCATCACCGGCGAACACGGCGTCGGCCTGGCTAAAAAGGCTCAACTACCCCGTTTTGCCGGCGACCAACAAATGCGGCTCATGCGCCAATTCAAAAACGTAATCGATCCCAATAACCTGCTCAACCCCGGAAAAATGTTCGATTAACGTACCGTCACAAAGTCCGTCTGCTACCAACCATGCAAATAGATTCTATCGCGCCGTTGCTCATTCCTCCACTACACGATAGAACATTCGATCGGCATTCTCCGTGGAATCGGTATACGTGTGTGATAGCGACTCCGCCTCAATGCCGGTCGCCACTTCCTTTTCGAATACTGGATCGGTGACGTTGGTGGTGCCTTCAAGCCGGTAACTCAAACCCGGCACGCTCTGCCACGTCAGCACCGTGCCGGAGGAAGCCGACCTGGATACATCCGTAAATCTCAGCTGTGAATACAAAAGTGTGTTGGTCGTGGGAACACCATCGGTCACACCGCCGAAGAACACCATCTGCAATTCCGCAAGCGGGGTTTGGCCTACACCGTCCCCCGTCAGAGCAGACTCCAACTGCGCGGAGGCAAGGGTCATAGGCTCCTGTGTGAACTGCTCCTGCGCCTCCACCTGCGCAGCGGCGCCGTTCTCCACCGCAAAAGGCAAGTTGTCCTTCTGTGTCACCTCGCCGGTGGCAGTGTTGTACTCGTACACCTTCGCGCTCTCCTGCCCCTCGCCGTCCTGGCCGCCGAAGAGGAGAATGACCGGCTCGCCCTGCGCGTTTTCCGCCAGCGTTGTCGAAGAGCCACTGCCGACCGGTGGACCCTGAAAGTAGCCCCATCGCTGTTCGATGAAATGATACATGGCCACCATGCCGGGCCGGCCGAACACGCACATGATGTCCCCGGCAATCTGCAACTCGGGATCTGCAAAGCTGTAAGATGCATCACCCATGTAAGTGTAACTACCGTCAGGATTAAGCTTCCAAAAATCAGCCAGAGGTATGCCGTCCTCGTCGGTGCCGCCGAATATGTAAGTGGCGTTCCCCGCACTCACTACACCATGATTGTAACGCGGCGAGGGGCGGGGGCCGCTGTGGGTCACCTGGCGCCATTCGTTGTTCTCGATGTCGTAGCGCCAGGTGTCATCGAGCAGGTTGCTTTCGCCGAATCCTCCCGTTACGTACATTTGCTGGTTGCGCACCCAGGCCTGGTGATCGCGCCGGGCGGGCGGCGGATCGTTTTCCGGTACCACTTCATTCCAGGCCCCGTCGAATGTGTGCAGGTCGTTGAACAGGTGCCCGCTCACGTCCTCACCACCGAACAACATGACTCTTCCATCCGGCAAAGTCACCATGCTGTGCCCGTGTCGAGCCTCAGGTGCATCGGGTGGAGTTATCGGTGTCCAATCATCGGCGCCGGTATGCAGCGCGAAGCCGACTAGTAAACTTAAATGAATATTAAATATTGAGCTCTTGTCCATGCCTGTCTCCTAATACAATTGTTCTTCCCATCATGATAATCAACAGCTTATTTGAGTGCTCTTCTCTCATACAATTCAGACCATGTCAATTATATTCCGAATTATTATTGTGATAATTTCTTGTGCGGTTACTTCGATCTACGAGCGTTTTCATAGATTGTTTAATCCCATGAGTGTAATGTTCGTGGAAGGTCTAAATTTCCATTTACCCACCTCTTTCATCCCCTCCGATGGAGGTGAGCTTGTTTTGTGATTACTCACCTCTGTATCTCCTCCCCGAGAAGCCATCCGCCTCGGCGGCACCATCACCGGCGAACACGGCGTCGGCCTGGCTAAAAAGGCTCAACTACCCCGTTTTGCCGGCGACCAACAAATGCGGCTCATGCGCCAATTCAAAAACGTAATCG
>JAIPKD010000069.1 GCA_021733835.1 Verrucomicrobiota bacterium | reverse complement strand
TGGTCGGACGGTATCGACGAGGCTTCGGTCGGAAGTCTCTTCGGCATCAATGACGATGCCGGGGCGATAGCCTCATAGCCGTTACGGAGCTGTGGTATGAGCAGGCTTTTGTCGATGATCGAGTGCGTGTCCGGCTCGGGAAGATCGATATGACGGCGGGGTTTGAGATTGGGCCGCATCCGGCGGCCTTTGACGGGAATACTTATGCGAACGATGAGACCTCGCAGTTTTTAAACGGCGCGCTTGTGAATAATCGGGCCATCCCATTCCCTGATAACGGCCTGGGTGTGATGGTTTGCCTGCGTCCGGAACAATGGTGGTATATAGCCGGTGGTATGGCGGATGCAGACGCGAACGCGATGAAGACCGGCTTTAGTACCGCCTTTAAAGGCGACGTTTTGGGCCTGGTCGAGACCGGCGTTATTCCCGAGATGCATGTGAGTAGTGTTCCATTGAAAGGCGCGTATAGGATTGGTTGTTGGTATGATTCGCGGTCTAAGAAACGCTTTAACGGCGACGATGCCAAACCGGGCGACGCCGGTATGTATCTGAGTTTTGACCAGGAAGTTTTCAAAGAGGCTTTAGGAAGCGATGATGGTCAGGGCTTGGGGCTATTCATACGCTACGGTTTCGCGAATGGCAACATTAACGAGATAAAACATTTCTGGACTGCAGGTACCCGGTATAAGGGTTTGCTCCCGGGAAGGGATGAGGATGTACTGGGGTTCGGCGCGGCAAATGGGCGCTTGAGCGGCTCAGCCGGATTCACTGCCTTAAACGAGACTGCTATGGAATGGTACTATAGCGTTCAGATAACGCCCTGGTGCGTAATTAGCCCGTCGGTACAGTACACGTTGAATCCGGGTGGAAACGACGAGAAGGATAACGCGGTAATTGCCGGTACGCGATTGCAGATCGCATTTTAATGAGAGTTCGGCCGCTGTTGTATTTCAGAAGTGGGGGGCAGTAACTTTAAGCCCAAGGTTGGTGCTTGAGTAAAAATCATAGAAAAATATTTCCGGAATTTATTTGACTTCGGGTCTGCGGAACCTGAGAATTAGCCGAATCCAAACAGCCGTATTATTGAAACCATACAAATATATTGGAGAGATTTATGATTAGAAAAGCTTTGTTGGGAAGTTGGACGGTTGCCTTGATGTTTGCGGCAAATACATTTGCGGGTGGCGGGCCTGATGTGGTGCCCAACTCGTATATTGTTCAGGTAAAGAAAGGTGCGGATGTATTGAAGACCGCACGGTTCACGGAGATATTCACCGGTGGAAAGCGGGGGCACGTCTATTCGAAGGCGCTCTCGGGTTTTTCCATCCAGGTGCCGCCCGGTATAGTCAAGGCCGATATCCTTGCATCTCCGGGAGTTAAACATGTCGAACCCGACCTGATGCTTCATGCGTTGGAACAGACACTTCCGACGGGAGTAGACAGGATCGAAGCGGATCAAAATACGACGGACGTCACAGGCGTGGGCATTGCTATAATCGACACCGGTATCGATACGGATCATCCCGATCTGCCCCCGGTGCTCAGTGGTGCGCACTTTTACACGGTGAATACGGGGCCTCCTTGGAGTAGAGGAACTTTCCAAGACGGGAACTATGAAGATGACAACGGACACGGCACGCATTGCGCCGGGATCGCGGCGGCGCTGGATAACGATGAAGGCGTTGTCGGAATTGCTCCGGGTGCAAATCTTTATGCGGTTAAGGTGCTCGATTCTGAAGGCGCGGGGTATTTATCCGACATTATTGCAGGTGTCGACTGGGTAACGCAGAATGCCGGCTCAATAGCAGTCGCCAATATGAGCCTGGGCGGACAGGGTGTAAGTGACGCGTACAGGACGGCAATAGCAAACAGTGTTGCAGCCGGTGTAGTCTATATGGTTGCGGCGGGTAATTCCGGCGTGGACATCTATGGCACCGACGGTGCGTTTGGAACCTCCGATGACTACATACCGGCGGCGTATCCCGAGGTGGCCACCATTTCGGCTATGGCCGATTCCGACGGTCAGCCGGGTGGAAACGGCGCCGATACCACTTACGGCAGCGATGATTCTTTTGCCGGGTTCAGTAACTTCAGCGGCAGTGTAGTTAATGATAATCCCGTTGATTCAATCGGGGCGGCTATTGATCTGTTGCTGCCCGGCGTGGATATTGTTTCGACTTACCTGGACGGTGGCTTGGCTGAGGCAAGCGGTACCAGTATGGCCGCGCCGCATGCCGCCGGGCTCGCGGCCCTTTATATTGCCGAGCAAGGTACACGGGACGCGACAGGTGACGGAGTCGTCAACCATGAAGATGTATATGCCATTCGTCAGGCGTTGATCGATGCCGCTATGGCGCAGGATAGCGCTAACGGTTTGGCTACATTAAACGATCCCGATGGTAATCTTGAAAACCTCGGCTGGGCCGCGCCGGCGATGGACGTGCATGATGTGGCGGTGACGGATATCACAGCACCGGCGTCGGTTGTGGTAGGCGAGCCGGTCACGATAAATGTATCGGTGGCCAACCAGGGCGCATTCGAAGAGACATTTAATGTGGTATTAAAGGATGATACTGATATCGAGCAAATTGGATCGGAACCCGTTACATTAACCGTTGGTGGGAGCACAACCTTAACTTTCACGTGGGACACGACCGGCGCGACGATAGGCGATCATACGCTTACAGCGGCTCATAACGCCGTGGATAACAATCCCGGGAACAATTCAATCTCGACAACGGTTACTGTAAGTGAAGCGGTTGACACCATGCACGTCGGTGACCTGGACGGCGCCAAGAATGTCAAGGGTAAAAGCGGTAACTGGGAGGTGTTTGTCACTGTTACCATCCATGACGGCAACTGCGCTCCTGTCGCTGACGCCACGGTAACCGGCGCATGGAGTGGCGCAATAAGCGGAACAGCATCCGGTATGACGGCCGGTGACGGCACTGTGACATTTGCCACGGATACGATGAAAGGCGGATCGAGTGTGACTTTCGCCGTAGAAGGCGTCCAAGGCACACTCAATTATGATTCCGGCGACAACCACGATCCCGATGCCGACAGTAACGGGACGATTATTACGGTTAACTACTAATAGTGTTGATTGTTGGCCGGTGAAGAATCGGGGCGGGTGGTTTTGTAAACCGCCCCGGTTTTTTTGTGCATGGGGTGCGGTATACGCTAACCCGTAATCACGGTTGGCGTTTCTTTGTGCGACCGAAAACCGCGGCTACTGCGAACAGGATTGAATTGAAAACACCGAGTGTAACCACTACTTCGAGGAAAGATTCATTGAAAATGGTAAGCGCGGTCAGGTATCCCGCCGCAACGAGGATCAACCACGGCACGACTTCATAGCGTGCGCGCGCCAGGAGGTTGTTGATGAGCACGTTTGCCAGCGTCAACGGTACCATGCACCATGCGAACCAGGGTACCAGCCACGAAATCTCCATGTACGATTTGTCGTACACGATCCAGAGGGGCAGCCACGGAAAGATTGTGCATACCAGCGCCGCGCCGCCGCTCAGCACTGCGGTGGCGCCGAGGGCATGCGTCAGTACGTCGGTGGACTCGGCCTTGGCTGCGCTCCGCACGATCTTTGGGAACATGACCATGGTCATTGGGATGGTGAAAAAAACGAGGGCGCGTCCTATCATCCCAGCCGCCGCGTATAGTCCGGTTCGGTCTTTTTCGAAGAGGCTCTGGACGATTACCATGTCCGCGCTGAGCATGAACATGCATGTACCGAGGCCGAGCGTGAGTGGGAGCACGCGTGAAAGCCATGGTTTCCATTTAAACCCGGATGCCGGGCCGACGAATAACGACCTATTATGCCACAGTGCGGTCTTTATGGCTACGATATAACCGATGAGTGCCCCTGTTATCGCGCCGGCGGCGTGGCCGTTGAAGACAAGCACTATGACCGCAACCGAAATGAACCTGCCGGAGCCGTTGAAAATAGTCGTCCATCCCAACCATAGAAAGTTTTGTCGTCCCTGGAGGAGTCCCATCAGAACCGGTGTAGACATCGCCGCCAGGCCGATAACGACTGTGACCCAGAGCGCGGCCGGGTTTGATATCTTCAGCGCTGAAATGAGTTCATTACTGAATACCACGCAGACCAGCGTCATGCACAGCCAAAGCCCCAGGATTCCCTTCAGCACTGAGCGGATGGTGTCCTTTAGCAGGCGCAGTTGTTCATCGTTAAAAACCGCGGCCGCTTGGTGCGCGAAAACGGATTGGAGACCGATCGCCGGGATACCCATTAGGTTGAGCACCTGGAGGAGAGTGGCGAATACGCCGTACTCGGGCTTGGGCATTCTGCCGGCCACCTTATGAACGGCGTACATCAGGAGGCCGCTGGCGAATGTAGCGATCATCATCCATCCGCTTTGGCGAAAGAATGAAAGCGGTTGTTCCTTTGTCGTCATTTCGCGCCTCCGATCCTTTCCAGGGTTACCGTCGGCGTCCCGGTGTTATTCCCTTTTTTCAACTGGGTGGTTAATCCGTAAAAGAATCCAATGCCGTACATCAGGTGTGTCATTGTTATCAATAAGAAGACGCCGGGCAATATCCAAGGCTTCCTAAATGTGAGCGCCAGTGCTTGAGTGAAGACGGCGACGATATACACCGCCAAGGGCAACAGGCGCCAGGCCGGTAGAAACGGGACTGCAATAAGATATGCGCAAAAGGCCGGTGGTATGAAGTTGATGGACGAACCGGGTGTCGGATGCAAACGAAACTGTTCGGCGCGGCCTCGGCCGTAATTAAAGAGCATGCGAATGAACGCGCCGACGCTGTTGCGCGGTAAGCGTTCGGCGACGAAATCCGGATCATACATCAACCGGTACCCCTTTGTTTTGAAATCGTCGAGGAGCGCGTTTTCTTCGTTCGGATAAAGCGCTTCATCGAACCCACCTGCCTCGAGGAAGAGCCGACGCCGGATTATGAGGTTGCAAAGGATAAGTTCCTTTTCGGAAACATAGCGCACGCGGCCGGTTGCGCGGTATCGTGACCTACTCGGCCCGAATGCAAGGAAACTGCCCATAACCGCCGCAAACGTTTTTTGCAGTGCCGTGGCGCGGTCGGGGCAGATATTAGGACCGCCCAAGGCGGCCACGGTGGGATCGGAAAAATGTCTTATCGCCTTCTTTAGATTTCCGGGATGAACCTCCGAATCATCGTCCAGGAAATAGACAAACTCACCGGCGGCTTCCTTAACCGCCTTGTTCCTTTGGACGGAAGGATGCCGGCCGCGGGCGATTATAATTTCGATCTTATCGGCCGGATAATCGAGCCCGTCGCAGGCGTGGGCCGCCGGGATATCCGGCATATCCGGCGGCGCGGCTATCACTATGCTAACCTTTGGGAGTTGCTCGCTCATTTTGTGTTAGGCAATAAGCCTCATATTACCCGGAGTGAGATTGCGTGAGCGCTGGTTTACGTCTGTGCAACCGGGCGTTGAAACCCGCCTTATGTTTCAAAATTAAAATCATCTTTCAATCATCGTAAATATCGCCGTGTGCCTGAACAATATTTACCTTCGTATCTCATCGGTATGGACGACTGCACAATAGACTACCCGATTAAAAATCACATGCCGAAACAATAGATAAAGCGGGCGTGACAGGAAAGTGTTTTTTTAAAAGCTATAGTGTAGGTTTAATGAGAGCGAGTGGAGGTCGAAGTTTTCGTGTATTTCATATCTATAACCGGGTTCGATTGTCCACTTATGACGCAGGCCGATTTTAATAGCGGCGCCCACGCTTTGAAAGCTGCCTTCACCGATTAAGTTACGTGAGAGGTCGGCGCTGTTTTCATCGCCGAACCCGTAGAAAACGCGCATATTGGATTGCTTGCTAAATTGCAGGCTTGTACTGATGAGCCAGGTGAGGCCTAAGTCGGAAACTCCGGAATCGAGTTCGCTTCTGGATATGTAGAGGCGCGCGTCGGTAGTCCATCGCGGATGCAGGCGGAGGGTGACGGAAGGAATCCATTGCAGGACCGTAATATCGTGAAAGTCCATGTATCCGATATCGACGCCTGAGAACAGCGTATCGGTGATTTTGTATGTTGCGCCGCCGTTGATGCGCCAATCGGAGATAAAGCTGCCATGCACCGCTTTTCCGGCGCTCAGCCGGGTGATCCAATTTCCGATCCAACCACGGGTCCAGGTGCCGCTAAGCTGTTCGGCGTTTGCCCCGAACCGGTCGTAGCACCGGTATTCAACGGAGAAGGTTTGGTGGTAGGGTTGATGCCAAAAGACTGACACGAAAGACTCGCGCCAGTCCGGCATGTCCGCGCCTGTATTGGACTTAGGAAAGCCATGTTCGTAACCGACGGATGCGCCGAACTGATCGGCGTCGCTGAGCGCGACCCTACCTGCTCTCGGATCGGCGGAGAGGGGGTCGTTTCTGAGGATACTTTCGTAAAGCGAGCGTGCTTGTCTGACCCTACCTTTTGCCGCTTTCACCTGGGCGGCGAGCATACGCACTTCTACGTCGTCCGGCGCTGATTCGACGAGCGGCGAGAGCGCGCGTTCAGCGGCGCTGATTTCTTCGGCTTGTAGTAGGGCGAGGACGAGGCCGGATCGGAGCGAGCGGTCGTATGGTTGGGTTTGGAGTTGTTCAGAAAACTTCCTTGCCGCTTCGATAGGCCTGCCTTGGGCCGCGATGGCGGTGAGCTCGCCTGTAGCGGCGTCGATGCGTCCGAGGCCTAAGAGCTTGGCAATGCGGAATGCATGGCGCATTTGATCCGGTTTTTGGTTGTAATCGAAGAACCTTGCGGCGGTCATCCAGAGTGCGGAATCGGGAATTCCGGCGTCGAGGGCAAATTCGATTGTGTGCAGTGCTGCGGCGAGGTTTCCTTCATTTAATGCGGTTTCGGCTTTATTATTGATGGTTGAGAGCGATCTTTCTCGAAGCCGCAGCCATGGCAACCAGTTCCAGGAGAACCACCATTCGGGTGATGCGGTGATTGAATCGATTGTGGCGTCGGGTAGTTTGTCGGCGGCGGGCGCCAGGATATCCGGTGAAAGCCATGATTGGGGCCCTTGTTCATTAATCAGCGCGGTGAGTGTATCGAGTTCCGATTGCTCGACCAGCAAGCGTGCATAAGCATTGTTTATGGAATCCGCTTCGGGGAACAGCCGGCGTCCGGAGACGAGGATTCGGCCGGCCTCCGATTCCACTCCCTTTTTCTCGGCGAGTTCTGAAAGGCCCAGATAGAGTTCCGGTTCCGAGAATCCGATTTCTGAGAGTTCTCTATATTGTTGTGAGGCTACGGTGAGGTTGTTCATGCGCTTCAATACGTCTGCGAACTCGAGTCTGACGAGTGGTGAATCGGTGTTATGCGATATCCGGCGCAGTAAATCGGCTGCCTCCCTGTATCTACCGGATGCGCGGAGGATGGCCGCCGTCCGTTGTGGCGGTTCTTGGGCGTTCGGATAGAGCTGTTGCAGGCGTTGTAGGTCTTGTATGGAATTTTCATAGTCGAATCGGTATTGTCGCCAACGCGCTCTTGTTAGGAGGTTTTGAAACTGGGGATTCAGTTGTGCCGAGGCGGATTCGGAACGGCGCCACGCCTCGGATATATGAGTTAGGTTGACGTCATCCGGTATCGCCGGGCAGAGGTTTTTAATTTTTATGTGTAAGTCGCGCATGGACGATTCGGCGGCGGGTGCGTTGCGGTGATGTGAGAACCAGAGTGCGCGCAGGAATTTCCATTGATTGTAGAGCCGGCTTTCGGCTTCTACTTGCATTGTACGCAATCTTTTCTCGAGCGCGGCGCATAGCCAAACGATTCGGGATTGTGACTTAAAATCGTTTTTGAGTTCGTTGAAGTATGCAAACGGCGTGGCCAGGTAAGCCCACCATCCCCAGGCGTCACGTTTAATTTCGGGGCGAAGACGCTCGGGGGTATGCGGCAATTGCGCCAGTGCGGTGTCTTTTAGACCGAGGAACGCCAATTCTCTTGCGACGGCGGTTCGGGTGTGTGGTCTAAGTTTTTCCGGGACTGACCGGAGTTTGTTATCGACGAACTCGAGGGCTGTGGCCGGTGAATTTTTATGAGCGATCAGCGCGGCCAGTGCGATGTGCGGGGGATTCAACGGGTCTGCGGCGGCGTTCAGTTGTCCGATTGAGACGTCCGTTCCCGTGAACGACTGTCGGAATAGTTTCCATAACATCGCGCGACGGTCGTTTGGTTGGTTTTGAAGGTATGAGTCGATATGCGCGAATGCGGCATCGGTGTTACCGGATTCCAGGGCGAGTTCGATCTTTTGCCGGTACAGTATAGCTGAATGAGGGGTGACCTTTTCTATTGCAGAGATTGCGCGGGTGGCGGTGTCGGTATCGCCGCCGAGCATGGCGACACGGATGAGGCCGAGTTGCGCGTCGATCAATTGCGGGTTGTCTGCTGCGATGCCCTTGTAAATATTCATGCTCCCGTAGATTCGTCCTTCGCGGCTGGCGAGTCTTGCCATGCCGAGTCGCGCTTCGCCGCGTTGGGGGGATATGGCGGATGCACGGTTGTAGAAGACGCGTGCGGTGTCCGGTTGGTTTGCCATGGCGTATGCATCCGCGGCGGCGACTTGCGCGCTATAATCATTTGTGTGCAAGTTTGCGAATTGCGTGACTAGATCGAGTCCGTCCTCATGGTCTCCGTTTCGAATGAGGATGTTCGCACGGAACTCGATTTGCCGCCGTTCGAGGTCGGTGGAGTCGGTCTGTCTGGAGGCGTATTCCAGGGCGGTCTTATGGTCGCCGAGGGATGAATAAACTTGAGCGATGAAGAGTCCGAGTTCCGCATTTGACCGGCCTAACATTGCGTCTTTTTGCAATGCCACTTCGAGGGCTTGTGAAGTGTTTTCTGAGGCGTTGAGGATTCGGAGTCTGGTGATGACCCCCAACATATTGTCCGGCTCGACGTGGAGTGATTCTTCGATTTCACTCATGGCCTCGGACCAATTGCCCCGCCAGAAGAGAGTCAGTGCGTAGCCGCGGCGCGCGTCTTGATCCTCTGGATACTTTTCGAGTATAACCCGGTAGGCGTCGGCCGCGCTTTTGAGCCTACCTGTCCAGCTAAGAACCTGTGCCAGGCGAAGCTGGAAGTCCATGCGCTGCGGATGATCGGCGCATAGGCGTTCGAGGATTTTACGTGACTTCTCGAATTCCGACCTGCGGATATATAGTTCGGATTTGAGATACGATAATTCCGGATCAGCCGGGGATTGAGGGGTTGCGATATCAAGCAGGCGTTCGGCTTCGGTCAGTTTATCTTTATTGAGTGCATCGCGTATGACCGATGGCGATGGGGGTTGGGGTTCTGCGTTTTGACGAACGCCGGTAGCTGCGGATGGATCGGCGCCGAAGGCTTGTGTTCCGGGGAAGGCGCCGGCCAGCATGGTATACGAGAATGCAAGGAGGAGCGCGTAGTAACGCGTGTTGGCCGGTCTGTTTTGGATGCGCCGAACCATATTATTCGAATAGTTTGCCGAGGTAAAGGTATGCCCGCTGTAGCGACGACAGTTTGTGGTATCCGGCGATTAATAAATCCAGCGGCCGGGGTGATGTTTGAACGGGGCGCTTTTTAGTCTGTGTTTACCGCAGATTTCTGCGTCCATACGATCCAGCAAGTCGATAAGAACATTGTGCGCCAGTTTATGTACGCTTTCTTCATTGAACGCCGGAGTGCAGACACGGCGTGACATGGAACCCGTCCACTTGACCGCGCCTGAATCGACCTCGACCAGGCGCAGGTTTATGGCGACGTTTGCGTTTTCGCCGAAGCCGTCGATGAATCCGTATTCACCTATCGAGCCGGCGAGGATATAGTCGGTCTCGAGCCTTTTGCCGAGTTCGATGCCGATGGCGGTATTTGCGCCGAGTTGTTTTTCCCAGGGTACGGTCTCGAGGTTTCTGAATTCAGTGGTGTCTGTTTTCTGCAGGGAACTCACCTCGACTACGCGGAAGTGTTTCTGTGCGTATAACAATGTGTTTGCAAGGTCGGTTACAGCGAGGCCGGCGTTTTTATATGTGCTCAGGTTTTCGAACGGCGCCACCGCTATAGAAGGCGCGCCGCGCGCTGTTTCCTTGTTCAGCGGCACTGCGCTTGTTGTGGTGCTGTAAGCGCAGCCGGACATGAAGACCGTCGCCGATGTAAGGCATAATATAGCCAACAGTGAGCTGATTTTGAATTTCATACTATGAATTATAAAAAAGGCGGATGAATTTGCAAGCCGATTTGAATCACGATTCCAATAATCAAGACTTCGGGGAACATACTCTTGAATTGTCCTGTGCCAAAGTGGAATTTCCGGATTTGGATTGAATAAATGGCGATTTATTATAGCCTTAAAATATGATCGGAGTGTCGGATTTGTTTGATTTGAGCCGGACAGAGCATGCCGCCTTGTTCGAGGATTGTGAATTCGCCTGGGATGCGCTGAAGAGGATCAAGGATTATGTCGGAGGAAATGTACGGCCGATGTTGAATCATCGCGCGGTAGGAAACGTATTTATCGGCGAAGCGGTTTCCATCGGCGAAGGCACGGTGGTCGAAGACGGCGCAATGATCAGAGGCCCCGCTATTATCGGCAGGAATTGTCAGATCAGGCATAACGCGTATATACGCGATAATGTGATAATCGGCGATGACTGCGTGATCGGCAATGCGTGTGAGTTGAAAAATGCGGTGGTATTCAATAATTGTCAGGTGCCGCATTTCAACTATGTGGGTGACTCGATACTCGGCTACAAGGCGCACCTAGGCGCGGGCGTGAAGATATCGAATATCAAGATCGTCCCGGGTAATGTATCCGTACTGATAAACGGGGAGCGGTATGACACCGGATTGCGTAAGTTCGGGGCGTTGTTGGGCGACCACACGGACGTAGGATGCAATGCCGTGCTTAATCCGGGTAGTATAATAAGCAGGAACAGCGTTGTTTACGCGAACACGGCATGGCGCGGATTCCTGCCGGAGAACCATATAGCCAAGCTCAAGCAGGTAATAAATGTCGTGGAACGTAGGACGGAAAAGTGATCGATGTGCGGATTGGATTTCTCGGTTTAAGTATCATTACTGATATTGATTATTATTGTGATTCGGGGCCGGCGGCGTTGATTTCGAGATAAAGTTTTTACGATGATCAGTACGTTTGACACTCAGGCGGCGGGTGCGGAGTTGGAGTTGCCCGTCGAAATAGAACGGATATTTTCTAAGGACGGTCTTCTTTCCGGGGCGCGGAACTTCGAATACCGTCCGCAGCAGCAGGAAATGGCCGTTGCAATCGCCGGTGCGCTTCAATCCGTTGATGCGCTTATGGTCGAGGCCGGCACGGGTGTTGGAAAGAGTCTGGCGTATCTGATACCATCGATACTATACGCGGTGAGGAACAGGAAGCGGGCCGTTGTATCGACCAATACCATCAATCTCCAGGAACAGCTTGTTTATAAAGACCTGCCGATGCTCAAGGAGATTCTGCCGGTGGATTTTAAGTATACTATGCTGAAGGGGCGTCAGAATTATCTTTGTACCAGGAGGCTCGCGCGCGCCATGGAGCAGGCGGACGCGCTCTTCACGAGTTCCGAAATAGAAGAACTCAAACGGATATACGAGTGGTCGAAGACCACGAACGACGGGAGCCTTTCCGATTTCGAGGTCGAGCCGAATCCGAAGGTTTGGCAGATGGTCTGTTCCGAGCGCGGTATATGCTCGCCCAAACAGTGCGGGCCGCAGTCGGACTTTGCCAAGGAACATGCCCCGTGCTTCTTCCAATTGGCGCGCAGCCGGTTCATGTCCGCCGATGTCCTCGTCCTTAATCACACCCTGTTTTTCCTGAACATCGATGAAGAGGATGAGGTCAAGCCCGGCGGTATTTTGTTTAAAAACGATTTTGTGATATTCGATGAGGCGCACACACTCGAGAACGTGGCGTCCAGGCATATAGGCCTGAGCGTTTCCGTCGGCCAGATAAAGTATAACCTGCAGCGGTTGTGGAATCCGAAGACGCAGAAAGGTCTTGTCACGCAACTTTTCGAACCGAAATTGGTGGAGCTGATTACTAATCTGTTCGAGGCCGCGGAGCTGTTTTTCTCGCAGGTCGAGGCCGAGTGCGACAGGATTCACCGGGAGAACACCCAAGGCCGGCAGGGCGCGTTTACAAAGGCTTACGCCAGGAAAAACGGATGGAATGAAGTGCGGATTCGGCGCCCGGATTTCGTGCCCGATACGCTGACGGGACTTATTCGAAAACTGCGCGAGGAAATTGCAAAGCTGATTAAATCATCGGATAAAAAGGACATCAACGAAGAGCTGTCCGAGATGAACCGGCGTCTGACCGAGCTGTGCGAGGGTATTACTACATTCCTGGAGCAATCCGCCGAAGCCCACGTCTTCTGGGTCGAGCGCGCCGGAAAGGATCGCAAGAATATAACGCTCTGTGCGGCGCCTATCAGGATCGATGAATTCTTCAGGCGCCGTATATTCGGTGCCGGCACGTCGGTTATCCTTACCAGTGCGACGCTTGCCACGAAGACAGGCAAGAGCGCGAGTCCGTCGAGTTACACGCCCCAGCGAAAGGGTGTGGGTGCGCCGACGCTTGATTATGCCGCGGGACGGCTCGGCGCCGAGGCCGCGGTGAAGCTTCAGGTCGGGTCGCCGTTCGATTATGCCGGACAGATGACGCTCTATGTAGCCTCGAAGATGCCGGATCCGCGTCACGGCGATTATGAAAAGGCGTTGGCATACTGGATTAAGCACTTCGTCAGGATGACCCACGGCAAGGCGTTTGTCTTGTTTACCAGCTACAGGACGATGTTGAAAGTGGCTGAAGACCTGACTCCGTTCTTTAATGATGAGCTGGGTGTGGAGTGCTATGTTCAGGGCACGGGTCTGCCGCGGAGTATGATGCTCGAAAATTTCAGGTGTGACACGGACTCGGTGTTGTTCGGCACCGAGAGTTTCTGGCAGGGTGTGGACGTACCGGGCGCCAGTCTCTCCAACGTAATAATTACCAGGTTGCCCTTTGCTGTTCCGGATCATCCCCTGATCGAGGCGCGTATGGAGTATATTGAAGAACACGGCGGCAACGCGTTCTTCGATTTCTCGGTGCCCGAGGCGATATTGAAATTACGTCAGGGCGTCGGCAGACTGATACGTTCGAACAACGATAAAGGTATCGTCGTAATACTCGACAACCGCGTTATCACTAAGCGGTATGGCCGGTTGTTCATGGACTCGCTACCGGGAAGCCGTGTTGAGATTCTATAATACGATGAGCCCGGAACAAGCGATGCAACGTGCGGAAATGCGTATTCGTCCCTTAAAAACCGCTTTCTAAGGTGATATCCGGGCCTTAACTCTAAAAAAACAGTAAAAAATCGCACTATGAGGCATTTTATTGTTGATATTTTCCGGGAATACCTTTCAATTGTGCCGATTCATGAACCTTAAACAAAGGTACAGTTATGGCTAAACCACTTACTAAATCAGAAATAGTAACCACATTAGCGGAAAAAGTGGACATTCCCAAGAAGGCTGCAAATCAAGTTCTGGATGAACTTGCCAAGCTTGCCTATAAGAATGCAAAGAACGGATTCACACTACCGGGTATCGGTAAGTTGGTCGTTGTGAAGAGAAAAGCGCGTACAGGCAGGAATCCGGCCACCGGTGAAACGATGCGGATTCCGGCTAAAAAGGCGCTCAAGTTCAGGATAGCCAAAGCGGCCAAAGATGCCGTTCTACCTGCTAAAAAGAAATAACAAGGGTATTTGTTCAGCGTTAAGTTGGGGACAGAGGGCTTCGCTATTAAATTCGGCTATGGAGGAACCGGGCGAAGCCCTCTGATAATTTTTTTCAGAAACACTATGATGGCGCAGTGGGTGGTTGTATTTCCCGATCATTAAGTGTATATTAACTCGTGCGTTGAGAGCGTCGGATCAAGTGTTGATACATCCATGAATTTCCGAGTCTGAATGTGTATGGAAACTTATTTCAAGAACTTAAGCGCTGAACAAGGGTCAAGAGAGAAACTCGGCCAAGACATCAAAGAGCTGATCAGAGACGTAGAATCGCTGACCAGAGCGGTCAGTAAAGACATAACCGATAAATCAAGCACCGAGGTCAACGCGGCGCTTGATCGAGTAAAGTCCTCCTGTAAAAAAATCGAGTCCGAGGCTGCACGACTCGGTAAGAACGCCGATCAGCTGATTCGTGAAAATCCGTATTCTTCTCTCGGAGTTAGTTTCAGTGTTGGCGTGATCCTCGGGCTTTGGCTGACCCGGAAATGATCCTTTCGGATCCGAATCCATCAAAGCAACATACGAATTCATAAAAGCGATGCCGGTATACCGGTTCACACTTCGTATTCCCGCCGAGCGAATTCTTGAATACTACAAGGGAACGAAGCACTCTATTGTGGTAAGGAGCGATGAAGGCAAGTTAATACAATTCCCTGCGGGCGCCGTGCGAAAATATGTAGATACTCAAGGCGTGAGCGGTGTCTTCGAGCTCGAGTGCGACAGCAAAAATCGGCTTGTCGAAATCCGTCATGTCGCTCCGTTATCCGCTAGAACGTGGTACTAATGGGAATTCAAATCCGACACATCAAAGGAAGACGGAGCACTCATCTGCGTTGCGGGGTACGCTTATGAAGTGGTATCAATTCTCGTGATTGACTTAGTTCCGATTAACTGTTAAGCGATCGTCTAATATGAATGCAAAGGGTCAAGTCCTGGTTTAAATTTGACACTCATTTTTCAAAAGAGGCCCCGAAAAAAGCAAAAGGAGAGGATCGTTAAATGGGATAGCGCCGCCATGAGCCGAAGCGAAGCGTACCTATAGGTCGCGGCTCATGGCGTGCG
>JAIPKD010000012.1 GCA_021733835.1 Verrucomicrobiota bacterium | reverse complement strand
TGTTAATCACATCCTGTTCGTTTAATTTTATTTTTTTCATATGCCCACGATTGTGGGCGAACGGGCAGGATTTGGCCAGAATTTCTTGCCTAACCCCTTTAAACTAACTTACTTAGTTGAGCGCATTTATTGACCGTGGGGACGGAACCCAGGATCATTCAGTTCTATACACGACGTCATAACTAAATGCGCATAACACCTTTCTGTGCTATATAGCAGTTGGGTCATGATCGAAATCGAAATCGAGCATCATGGGACTTGGACACGAGAAACTCGACGTCTATCGTCTGTCAATCGGATACGTGGCCTGGGTCTACGAGAAAACCGATTCGTTGACCGGTGTGCACCGCCCTGCACGAGGTCAGTGGCTTCGTGATTTGCGAGAATATCGGTGGAGTTCCTTTCGGGCTTATGCCGGCTATGAGAAAGGTCCGGAATGGATGGAGCGCCATGGAGATCCGGGCAAGTGGATAGTCATGGCGATGGCTCGCCGGTATTGCGGAATGACGTTGGGAGAAGTGGACGAGGCTATGGGACGGCGCAACTACGCTTCGGTAGGCTTGGGAATCAAGCTATTGGAAAACCGTTTGAGACGGGATCGACGATTGAGAAAATCAATAGAAGAACTTGACGAATAGTTGAATGTTAAGACGTGACCCCAATGCAGGAACTTCACACTCGGTCAAAAAGGCGGTGCTTACGAAGTGCGATTTTGCACAACATCGACCTCAGCCAACGGAGAACCGGCTCTGTCGAGCCCAGGCGGTGACGATGCGGCGCCACAAATCTGTGGATTGCGATCACCGGAGGCTGACCTTGCATTGTTGTACTTCGCGGCCGGCGGACAAGCTTGCATAAAACCAGGAGCGTTGGTAAAAAGACTACGTGCGCAATTGTAAAAATCCCAGAAACGGCAAGTGGACGGATGCCGGCAAGACTGATGGTGCTTTCGCTGCGCCGGATGCGGAGGACTGGGTGCTGCTACTTCAAAAACTGCGAGAATCCAACCAGACAAATCTGAAATGAAAGGGCTGGGAAATATGAACCGATACGTTTGGGTAAGTTTACTGTTGCTGACCGTTGCGACGGCCGCACCTGCGAAGACTTACTATGTTGCGACGAACGGAAGCGATGAAAATCCGGGCAGCGAGGCGCAACCGTTGTGCACGGTTCAGAAGGCCGCGGACCTCGCTCGCGCCGGGGATACGATCTTGATCCGTAGCGGTGTATATCGAGAGCATGTGGTGCTCCGGTTCTCCGGGCGGGAGGGCAAGCCGATAGCGCTCAGGAATTATCCTGGAGAGCGCCCGTTGATTCAGCCGGGCGAGTTGGGCAAGGAGCCGCCTGGCCAAGGGCTGTTGCTTCAGGCACAAGAGGGTTATCAAAATCCCATCGGCTGGATTACTATCGAAGGACTTGAAATCTGCTACGGCTGGGACGGCATTAAGATCTACAACGCCCACGACATCATCATCCGTAATTGCAACATCCATGAAAACTGGAATCAGGGCATCTTGGGGAACGGCAATCGCGTGCTCATCGACCGGAACATCATCGCGGGCAACGGCACGAACAAAGAGGTTGCGCAGAACCTCGCGCACGGAATCTACGCCACCGGCTCGGCCTTTACGATCACGAACAACCTTATTCACTCCAATACAGCCTACGGCATCCAGGTCGCTGCCTACGATTATATAGAAGACTCGATGGCCGGAGCGGAATATGCAGAGGCGAAGAACTGGCTGATCGCCAACAACACGATTGCGTTAAACAAGAATCGGGCAGGCATTGTGATCTGGCAGGATGGGGTCGAGAATTGCATCATCCAGAATAATATCTTCTACAAGAACGGCGGCGTCAATGGGATATTGTTCTATACACAACAGGATCGGCGTCATACGATTCGCAACAACCTCTTCTATCCGCCCGGCGAGAATCTCGTGAGCATGGAAGACAACGCGTACCAGGCGACCGACAATAAACAGCTCGATCCGGTGTTTGTCGATGTCGATTCGTTCGATTTTCGCCTTAAGGCCAATTCGCCGGCCATTGATGCCGGGACGTCCGACCGCGCTCCCAAGATGGATTTCGATGGAAGGCCCCGTCCACAAGGGGGCAAGATTGACATCGGGGCATATGAGTTTTTGCCGAGCACCGGTCCGTTACGGGTTCATCCGAGCAACCCACGATACTTCACCGATGGAACAAGGGGCGCCGACGGCGCCATGAGAGTGGTTTATCTCACCGGATCGCACACCTGGAGCAATCTTCAGGACGTGACCGGATACAAAGACCTTACCAATCTTGCAGAGCTTGGAGGATTCAAAAGCCATCTCGAATGGCTGCGTTCCTACAATCACAACTTCATCCGGCTGTGGATACTGGAGCACGGATGGGATACCGCCGAGGACGCCACGATAACTCCTCTGCCGTGGCCGCGCACAGGGCCCGGCAAGGCGCTCGATGGCAAGCCGAAATTCGATGTGACGAAGTTCGATCCGGTTTATTTCAAGCGGGTACGGGCCCGGGTCGTTGCCGCGCGTGAAATGGGCTTCTACGTATCGATCATGCTTTTCGACAGTTGGAGCGTCGAGCATCAGGGAACATGGAAAGGTCATCCATTTCACGCGAGCAACAACATCAATGGCATCAACGGCGACCCTGACAACGATGGCGTCGGTATTGAGACCCATATGCTCAAGATACCGGATGTAACAAAACTTCAGGAAGCCTATGCCAGGAAGATGGTTGATACCGTAAACGATCTCGACAACGTACTCTACGAAATCTCCAATGAATCGGAATATGGCGCCGATTGGCATAACCATCTTGCCAGGGTGATCCATGACTACGAAGAAACGAAACCCAAGCGTCACCCGGTGGGGATCACGGGCGGAGGCCCCACTAATGAGGAACTGTTCAGCGGCCCCGCAGAATGGATTTCGCCGACCAAGTGGAACGATCCGCCGGCGAGTGACGGACGCAAGGTCGTGATTATCGACACGGACCACATCGGACACGTCGATCGCACGTGGATTTGGAGGAGCTTTCTGCGGGGGCACAATCCAATTTTGATGGATTGGATGCACAAACCCTCACCCTGGTATAATCCGGCCGATCAGGAGGCAATGCGCAAGGCGATGGGGCAAACACGGAAAATGGCGAACCGAATGAACCTTGCCGAGATGATTCCTCGCAACGATATGGCGTCAACTGCCTATTGCCTGGCCAATCCGGGACGGGAGTATCTCGTTTACCAACCCAAGGCGGGCGAAGCTTTCACAATCGAGTTGAAGGCCGGCAGGTATCAGTTCGAGTGGATCAGCCCCACGCAAGGGCAAACAGCACTAACCAGCCGCATCGAAGTCTCAGACGGGGGGCGGCAATTCAAGTCGCCATTCGATGGCGATGCCGTGCTGTACCTCAGGAGCATGCAATAACTGTCGACTCACCGCTTCAGTTCGGGCCGGAGGATTCGTGCACGCAAAGCGTGCCGGTTGTTTACGCTGCCGCACCTAAAGAGAAAGTTGTCATAAGCTGGGGGGGACGGCGCCTCGAAGGCGGCACATGGATCGAGGTGAACGGTCAGAAGGCCTGGGAGATCGACATTCCGGAGGTTAAGCAAGGTCAATGGAATTTTCGTCAGTTTTTTGTGAACGGCGAATTCGTTGCCGGCGGATAACGTTAAGGTCTGAGATTTCTCCCTCAAGACGCCGGGCGAACCAACGGTGACAGAGTCTGTCAAAGGCCGGACCGTGACCGGCCCATTGGTCTTTGTTCGCTGGAGTGGCGACAGACACAGCCGGTACCACGTGCGCATTCTTTCAATGGTGAACTGGGACAAGTTGGAGATTGCGCCGGTGAGTTTCACCAACAGCGCCGGCAGTGTTATATAAACAATCCTTTTCAAACACATAACTCGCTCCCATTTTTAGTCACTGACTTTCATCTGGTTAAACGTGGCCTCGGCGTCGCCTATCTTGACTTCGTCGTAATAATGTACACGCGTGCGCTGGTCACATTTACCGGTGTTCCACGGATACTTGTAAATTCCCCACTTAAGGTAGACGCCACGCTCATCGTTGTAACCTATCGGCCCCTTGTAATCGATCACCTTCTCGTAACCGTCGCCGTCGACTTGTTGCCAGGCTTGGACATAACCGGTACCACCATCGTCGGCCTCACGATAATCCCACTTGATATGAAACACCCAATCCGTCCATGCCCCCTTCTTGACCTTGCCGATCGTCTCCGAAAACGCGCGCCTCCGATTGTCGTTGTCATTGACCCGTTGCGGCGCGTAGTGCCCGGATACATGCCATTTATCTTCCCTCAAGCTGACCGCCATAGGCGGTGATCGCCAATCCTCACCATCGTCGAAATCTGGCGATGCGTGCCACTGCCCCAATATTTCAGGCACATCCGGCTCCATATTTTCGCCGGTATATATACTCCATGCATACCATTCTTCCACAATGGGCTTGGTCCTCTTCACCTTCAGCTCAGCCCTACCCGGGCTGCCGGCCACCTCGGGATCATCTCGGCGCGATTCAAAGCGTACCGAGCGCTTGCCTTTGCGGGCGACGGTGTCCGCTACGTTAACCGAATGTTCGCGGCCTTTCTCGACTCCGATACCGTAGCTGCCTTCATCCAATATCTCGCCCTCTTCGTAATCGGCATAGTATAGCATTCCACCATGCGTGTTGAGTGTGGAAGCTATGCATGTAATTGCTGAGATGGCAACGAATAAACCTAATCGCTTTAATATCCTCTTTGTTTTCATAACTTAGCAACCTGTATTCTCTTCATGATTGCTCCTCTATAACGACGATGTTTTTTCCTATCCACATATTCATTTATCATTAGCGCATTCTATTATCACCCTCCGATAACGGGTCAGGCTCGGTTTTCCCGAATCGGTTACTTCAAGAATCAGATGAATCGATTTGCCTCCTGCGTCGCCGGGGATGCGGATCGCAGCCTTCGGCTGATCGCCGTTTTCAATATCCACTGCTTTATCGTACGAAGACGCTTCCTCATAGAACCACCATTGATAGTTCAAGTTGTCCCCATCGGGATCATTAGAGCCATCGGCGCTCAATTCTATCACCTCATTGGGATCGGCGTTGATTCTTACGACGGCGATTCCCTCCTGTTTATTGCATACAACCATCGGCGCATGATTCGCTTTCTCCGTCGGTTGCACACACCAATCCATCCGCGCCTGAAAATCATTCTGGTACGCGCGACGCCAGCGGTAGACGGTTGCAAGCGCCGAGCGAGTCCCCTTCCATGTATCCACTGCGTCCACGTATTCCCATCCGGTACCGCTATACTCAAAGCGTCCGCCCCAGTTCCCCCATTGCGGGACTTCGGGATCGCTCAATCCATTTTGTAACACATACAGAAACGAAGGCGTATCACCTTCTTTCACGCCGTCCTTCCCCGCAGCGTCTTGCGGATACACGGCACCCAACGCGCCATGATTCTCAAGCACATTGCGCCGCAACCATTCGGGTGAAACAAGCGACTGATCGCCGTCCGCGTACATCCCACGAAATACACTGCTCGAGAATATCCAAAACACATCCGGATGATTTCGCTTAATCCATCCTGATGTGCGATCCTGGTCGTTTATCGAGTGGACGCGGATTTTCTTCTTTATCGCCGCCAGCTCGTCGGCGGACATTTCTTGATCCATGCGCCAGATCGCCTGCGCCAGCTCGCGCGGCCCTCCCCAGATGCTGAACCAGACCGGACGCGGATCGTCCTTTTGAAGCACTTCGGCGATCCACCGCGATGCCTCCGAATCCATACCCGGCCCTACCTTATGCGGGGCGCCGTTGAATCCGTCCTTGATCAATCTACGCAGGCGTTCCGGCGACGGGTAATCCTTCCGGTGTTTCCGCAGATTGTCGTATACCTTCGCGTAGGCGTCGACGCCTTTATGGAGTAAATCGGGACGCGTGTTCTCGTAGTGCCCATGTCCGAATCCGGTACATAGCCCCTCGACATCGAAATCACATGTGTACAAAAGAAACCGCACCAACGATTGACGGTCATCGGGGTCACCGCCGATATCGGTCATCACCACCACTCGCGGCTTGCGGCCGGTGAATTTTCCTATAAAAGGCGATACCGGTTCGCTCACGGGTTCGAGTTTCTTTCCGCCTTCGACGGCGCCTTTCCATATCTCGATCCCGCAGAAATTTGCGTGCCCGCCGCGACTTGTGATATCGATTGCGCCATCGGAGACCTCGACGATCCACGGCCCCAGCTTATTCCATGTACCCGGTGCGCCGCTTACATAACCTCGGCGCGCCGGCATGTCCTCCACGAATATATCGTACGTCTGCGAGTCTGTGTCCTCCTGTAAATACGCCCAGACCGTGTACATGCCCTCATCAACATCCTTGATCTTCAAGTGTGGATTACCGGCCCAGCGGAATGTCCGAAGCATCTGTTCGACATTCGAATCAGGCGCCGGCTTCCAGTCTAAATCATCTACGGTTACCTTCGCGTTGTCGCATTCAAAAAACTCCGCGCCGTCACCATGCCATTGGTTTCCGTCGATTTCGATCGGCGGCCCGTTCACGTTTACGCCGCGGTAGAATTCGGCCGCGGCCACCGATAACGCGGTATACATCAACACGGCAAGCGCCGTGGCGAATTCGACTTTTTTCAATGCCTTCCCGAATAGACTTCGATTTTTCATAGCACACATATTCCTTGTTTTTAAGTTCTTGGAAAGAGATTACAGAATCCCTATTGAATTCGTCTACAGCGTTTTTGCGCAATTAAAGGATGAATTTACGCAATGAACGTTCCGTCTATTCTGTTGTTGAATTCAAATTCACTTACTCCAACGCGTTATCGTCGACAATTTTTCTAAAATCATTATTCATCATTAAATAACCTCTTCAAATGTCATCTTCACCATCAGCTTTCTTGTTATTCATTTGTCCATAATGTTCCGGATAAAGCCTTTTTGCGCAATCCGGGCATATCCCATGCGAGAATCGTACATCTGCGTTCTTGCCTATAAATGATTCGAGCTCATTCCAGTACCCTTCGTCATCCCTTATCTTCTTACAGGAAGAACATATAGGTATAAGTTTTTGCAATGTTTTCACGTTATCCAACGCCTTCCGAAGTTCCTTGATCAATTGTTCCTTATGACCGTTCATTTCGCCTATAAGGTTATTTTGGCGTTCCAGTGTTTTGTTGGCATTCTTCAATGTTCTTTCCCTATTAATTATTAATCCAATTATAACCATTAGAAACAAAGAACCCACAATCATAGAATTTTGTATAAATATTGTTCTCTCGAGCTCTAATTGTTGAATTCGATTTTCCGTTCTTAATATTTGGTTTTCCCGCTCAATCTGATCAACACTGTATCGAACTTGAAGGTCGGTAAATTTACTAATCGTGTCTTCATTAAATATCTCGTTCTTTATTTTTGTCGCTCGTTTGTAATAATCAAACGCCTTATTTGTATTACCCCGTGATTCCTCTAATCTCGACAACATATAATAATTATCCTTGATCAAGCCATTGTAGCCCATTGACTCGGCGTTATTGAGACTTTCATTCAAATATTTTTCGGCATTGGTAGGTTCACCAATATCCAGGTATGCCTTACCAAGGCGATACTGGGCATTTGCGGCGTGAAATACATTCTTGATTCTATCCGCGATTTCCAACGAAACTCTAAATTTTTCGACGGCTTTCTCGTGGTTACCAAGCATTTCATAGCATGTTCCGACATGTCGTAACACCAAACTTTGTGAATCATGATTCTCGCCGGCGACATAATTTGTATAAGACGCCCCGTAATATTCCAAGGCCTTCTCAATTTGATTATTATTTCTATAATACTCTCCGAGGTTCATCTGCGAATATGCAACGCCGAAGTTGTACTCAATCTTGTTCGCCTTATCCAAGGCTCGCTGGTGGTATTCAAGCGCATCAGCCAACTTCGACCATTCCTGATATATAAGACCGATATTGTTGAGAATAAGTACGGAGCGTTTTGAGTTCATTGCCGACTCTTCTTGTTCTATTGCCAATGACCGCCGGAAGTATTCCAGTGCATCTGTATATTCATTCAAACCGTAATGACATGTTCCGATATTATTTAATAGACGTCCTACGTGGTCGATATCACCCAAATACTCGTAGTGCTCCAACGCTTTTTGATAATAAGCCTTTGCTTCGCTGAAGCTTCCCTGTTGCCAATAATTGTAACCTGCATGCTTGTATGCTTTGGCCAAACCCGCTCGGTCCCCGGCCTCATTAAATACTTCCACCGCCTTTAGATCGGTTTCAATTGCATTGTTGAATTCCGGTATTTCATTATAAACGTATGCGATATCGACTAATAAATACCCGACTTTGGAGGGCTTTTCCAATTCGCTACAAATGTCGATGGAACGATTATAGCTTTCAATTGCTGAATCATACTGTCCATTATTATAATAGCCGTCACCCATCAATTTCAGCGACCTCGCAGTTCGTGCGGGATCATTCAATCGCTCAAAGATTTGCAACGATTCCCTTGCGTATTCCAGCGCCCGCCCGGGTTTATCGTCATTCATCGATTCGGCCAATCCTTGGAGTATCCGTGCCTCGATGAAATCTCTTGGGTTAGTATGCGTATCGTCTGCGCCCGCTGAGGCATAAACCGAAACAAACAGCGCGAGCGTCAAGTCGACAATAATCACGCCGATAACTCTAAGCCTGGATTTAGCATTTATCCGACCCATACATCACGATTCTTTAACCATCATACCAACGGGCGCATTGTTAGCTTCGGTATCGACTACAATTACATCCAATCAATAACCGTACCACCACTGGAGGGATAGAATGGACTTGCCAGGATGTTCATTGCTCCGTCATAAAAAACGCGGAACTCGCGTATTTTGAATCTCTTGTTTTCGTGCGCATCCAGTCTCCTGGCGTTCAGTGACGGAACGGGTATAAAAGGGTATAATTGCCGAAAGACTTCCTCTTTTTTATCTTCCGGTATGATATACTCTTGTAAAATACCTTCATTCGCCTCGATCGGCCGCGTAGGGTACGGAAGCTTGATTGTATAGTAGTCTTTTTCGTTCATATGCTCACTGATGTTTTATATATTACTCATATTACTCAAGTATCGTGGATATTTCCACTGAGTTCTCTGTCAGAGAAAACTACCACATTCAATGATGAATCGCACCCGCTTTTTTAACGGATTAAGGGTCAAGAATCACGGATCATGCGGTCTTCGATTTTTAAAAAATACTTGCATAGATACCGGACACTCCTGTAAATTAGGACACATAATGAAGTCTGTTTCCGGAAATAGAGCAAGGCCCGCCGTGGCGGAAACCAGCCAGCGTCGACGTATTTCAAGCGCCGGGGGAAGCTTTATGGCAAGGCGTTTACTGCTTTTTATCCAGGTGTATGCGATATGTTTATTGCCATTTTACACCTTTGCTGCGCCGGGTGACGAGTTCACGTTCGACTTGGAATGGCAAGCCGACGGCTGCCAAGAAGCGCGGCGTGTGGACTTGGATCGAGCCGAACCTTTCGCCAAAGAGCCGGACTTCGTTCAGCGCGAGGTGCTGCGTGGAACGCTAAGCATCGGGCCGCCTGAATCTAAGGAGCAGATGGGGCTAGCGTGGGATTATTCGCGGGGCATGCTATACGTTGACCTGAACCGGGACGGCGATCTCACCAACGATCCCGACGGTGTTTTGGAAACCGACAACAAGGGCGTGAGTTCCTATATGAACCAAGACTTCCCGGTATTCCCACTAACCATTTCAACGCCGAAGGGAGACTTTCGATATCGGCTTTCCGCCGAACTCTATAAGTATTCTTTGACGAAATTCGCAAGAATCACCATTCGCTCGGGCTACTCGGGCACAACCGTACTGCATGACCGCAAATGGGGATTCAAGGTGGTCGATCCCCTTCGCGGCCGAATTCTTCGCAATGACAATTTTTCCATTATTCGCGTACAAGATTATGAAAATACCTTGTTAGAGGATATCAAGGTGTCAAACGAAGTCGGGGACTTGCCTTTGCCTACAGACCTCTTTTTGGACGGCCGGTGTTATGATCTTGAATTCAGGTTCAACCAAATCAACGACGCACCACCACAATTACAGGGAACGCTGACAGAAAAAGTAGTGCCGCTGACTGAACTGAAGATCAAGGGTGAGCGGATCGAGCATCTAGTTTTCGGCGACGGCGAAATGCTTATAATTCCGAACTTGGAAACCGGGTCGGAGCCTCAGCAAGTGCCCACAGGCCGTTTTAACCGTCAAGCTCTGGTGCTGCGTATCGACAATCGCCGTATTACACCGCAGAATTCGCACTTGAAACCGATAGTATTTGACGAAAACGAAGTGAACGTATTCCGCGCCGGCTGCCCACTCAAAAGCCGGGTTGCAATCCAGCGAAACGGCAACGTACTTCAATTCGATTACAAACTGGCCGGCATCGGCGGGGAAGAATATAATGTGCGTTCTGTAGCAAACGGCAAGCCCTCCATTGAGATTTACAAAGGTGACTTGTTGCTTAAGTCGGGCCGGTTCGAGTATGGCTGAGGCGGTACATGTACGTACTCGTGGCGAGTACCATTTTATGCATTCGGTAAACTGACAATTATACCCTCATGCGATATCGGCGACTTGGGGCCGACCGAGGGTGAACCTATCACCTACACATGGAATCCGTTCTATAACCTGATATGGCTACTGCCGTGGGTGCTGGTTATCCTTGTGATTGTGTTGCTGCCGGAAAACCGGCGTGCGCCGGTCTTTTGGATACTCATACCGCTTATTTTACTGCGTATTCTTTGGGCAGGTTTATTGTATTCTTTTGACCTGGGTATACAGCTCTCACCGTTGGTCGATAGTTTACTTTTCGGATTTACGATAAATTGGTTGCTCGCTGAACGTATCGGCAATCGAAACCGGGCCGCCACGTGGCTCCTTGCTTGCGTGGTGTTCGCGATAGTCTTGGCACTCTCTGTAATAGGACTAGGTAATTCCGCGCTACCTGCCGCACTGGCGGGCGCCATGACAATCGGCATCCTTATAATCTCACTCACGTTGGCGGCGGTCTTTTGCAGGAAGAAGTTTTATCCAAGCCGGTTTTCTGTTTGGACGGCGCTATGGATAATTTTCTTGTGTTTACCACCGTTCCTTTTCATTGCCCTGGTCAATGCCTTCATGTCCAATAATCCCATAATGTTACTGTTCCATATCGCAACAGCATATGCGATATTCGCACTATCAATTATCGGCTCCCTGATTCCGTTCGAGATACTCCTATTCTCGAACCGCTTCTGGCGCCACAGGTTCAACATGGTATTCGGTTTGGAAATTCAGGAAAAGCCGCCCGAACAGAACGCTGAAAACGCGCCGGAAGATATGTAATCCCTTGATCAGCGACGGCATCCGAAGCAATGCCCGGGAGATAACACACCCGTTACACGGGCCCCGGCTATGACGTTCCGATCAGGTTTGAGAAGACCGTGGCTCGGACTCGGATTCCGCATCCTTATCGAAGACGGTAGATACTCTCAATGCCTCGGCGTCACATTGTGTGCACTCAAAACACCGCAGGCAGTTATCGCTGTTGGGACTCTTATCCGGCTTCCCGCCGTACGTGCACAAAGTTCTGCAGCGACCGCATTGTGTACAGTGATGGTTTTCAAACTCCATTGAGAACACGGAAAACCGGTTGAAAAAACCGAAAATGGCGCCCAGTGGACACAACACCCGGCACCAGGGTCGGAATGTAACAAAAGCCGCAGTAATTACGAGACCCGCAACGACGATCTTCAATGTATTCGGCCAGGGTATAGGATCGCCGATAATAGCGGCCTGCCCCATATCCGGCACGGCCTTCTCCAAAAAACCGGCCGGACAAATCTTGCAGATAAACAGCGGATGCCCCTCGCCGAACAAGTATGGGATCAAGAGAACCGCACCGACCAATACGACATACCGAAAAGCCCCCAGCCACCGCGGTATTTCAAATCGTTTCACAGGCACCTTCGCGACCAGGTCCTGGAATAAGCCGAAGGGACATATCCAACCACAGATGATCCTCCCAAACAAGGCGCCCGCCAATACCAACGTGCCGATCGCAATAAACGGGATCAGATGAAGCGCGCTGAACTGCGCCAGTACACCGACCGGACACGCGAATGCCGCCAACGGACAGGCGTAACAGTGAAAGACCGGACCGCAGATATTGTGCATCCGCAATGCCAACGGATCAAGCCAGACTGCAAGGAATCCCACCTGTACCCATAAACGATAAGGCACTAATCGTCGGAAAAAGGATTGTATCACGGATTTGTTGACCATGGACACCACAGTCTGGGTTTAGCTCCCTCAAGTAGGACAGGCGGCGGGCGGTTTGCCTGTATACGTCTTCTCCAGCGCCCCGTTCGAACCCCGTTTTAGTCCGCCGCGACTTACTTCCCGAATAATTTCCGGTTCGCCGGTGGCCAATCCCTTATCGTTATTCTCGCTGTAAACCGGCTGGATATGCAAAGTCAGGCCGTACCCAATCATTACCAGTCCAATGGCCAGAAAGATTATGATAACAGTACGTTTTACTTTCCGCGACGTTTGACTCATTACCGCAATAAATATCAAAACCACGAAAAAAGTAAAGTTGAAATACACTCGAGCAGGCGAAATTCCCAGGGTCATTCAGTTCTAGCTAAGTTCCTGAGGATGCCGTTCTTGCAGGTGTTGTGCTGTTATGCTGGATTAAGGGGGGGACGGATTAAGGATTATGTCTCTCGCCCGCTCGATGACTCGCTAGAGGCGAATTGCTTAAAAAGCTAATAAAGGCGACAATTATCAGAATAAACCGTCCTTGATATGCACAGTAGCGTTCAATCCATCGGAGCGCGGCTGTGTCTGAAGGATCAGCCGCAGCGGTCTCGAATGCCAGGGCTTTATTCGATTACTAAACGTACGCGCCTTTCAGAATCCCGTTAGGGATGGAATATTTACCATGAAGCATGAATGAGGAAATATTACGTCCCTAAAGGGACTTAATGGATTTATGTGACGGGTGTGGCTATAAATATTTTGCCCCTAACGGGGCAAGTCTCCTCCCGGGTTTTAAGTTTTAAGTGAATAAGCTGTTGAGCTGAGCCCATAATCCTAATGAATCCCGTTAGGGATGAAATATCTATAGCAAAAAAGCACAACAAAAAGCGTAAGTCCCGTAGGGACGAAATATTATGTCATCATTTTTCGTGCTCGTTGCGGATTTTGCGAGGGTAATGCGCCTCTCGCCAAGAACTGGAAGGACGCAATGATGTTTAAATTGATCATGCCCAATATTATGCGGATTATCGCAATTTTACCACTAGAGGTATAGCACGCGGAGTTATGAAATCACTTACCGTTTAAATAAAAAACGCGATTCGAATATCCCGAACCGCGTTATTGCAATTGATTTTTTATCAAATACTTAGATCAATCCCTGATCCAACATCGCGTCGGCTACCTTGACGAAGCCGGCAATATTCGCACCGACAACCAGGTTATCGGGTTGATCGTATTCTTTCGCCGTTTCAAAGGCGTTCTTATGGATGGTGATCATGATCTGATGCAGTTTCTCGTCGACCTGCTCACGGCTCCATGAGAGGCGTTGAGAATTCTGGCTCATCTCGAGGCCGGAGGTAGCAACGCCGCCGGCGTTGGCGGCCTTGCCGGGGCCAAAAAGAATTTTCTTACCGAGGAACAGATCGACGCCCTCGGGTGTCGTCGGCATGTTTGCGCCTTCGCTCACCACGTAGCATCCGTTATCGAGCAACGTCTTCGCGTCTTCGCCGTCGATCTCGTTCTGCGTGGCGCTCGGGAATGCGCAATCACATTTGACGCCCCAAGGCTTCTTGCCCTCGTAGTACTCGGCACCGAATTTCTCGGCGTATTCCTTTATACGCCCGCGGCGGATGTTCTTGAGCTCCATGACAAACGCCAATTTTTCGTCACTGATTCCGTCCTTGTCATACACCGTTCCGCCGGAATCGGATAGGGTAACGGCCTTTGCGCCGAGCTGATTAAGTTTTTCGATTGTATACTGCGCCACGTTTCCGGAACCCGATACGGCGCAAACCTTTCCTTCCAGATTCTCACCGCGGCTCTTAAGCATTTCCTCCGCAAAATAAACGGCGCCGTAGCCGGTTGCCTCAGGGCGAATAAGGGAGCCGCCCCAGTTCAATCCCTTCCCGGTAAGCACACCGGAAAATTCGTTCTTAATTCGCTTGTATTGGCCGAATAAGAAACCGATCTCGCGCCCACCAACACCTATATCACCCGCCGGCACGTCAAGGTCAGGCCCAATGTGCCTGCACAGCTCGGTCATAAACGACTGACAAAACCTCATAACCTCGTTGTCGGACTTGCCCTTGGGATCAAAGTCCGATCCGCCTTTGCCGCCGCCCATCGGCAGGGTAGTCAGCGAGTTCTTAAATATCTGTTCGAACGCCAGGAACTTCAATATCCCGGCGTAAACCGAAGGATGAAACCTCAGTCCACCCTTGTACGGACCGAGGGCGCTGTTGAATTGGAACCGGAACCCACGATTCACCCTGACCTGCCCTTTGTCGTCCTGCCAGGGAACTCTGAACATGATCTGGCGTTCGGGTTCAACGATTCGGTCGAGAATCCGCGCCTCCTGGTACTTCTTGTTTCGCTGCACCGCCGGCTCGATTGACTCGAGCACTTCGGTAACCGCCTGCAAAAACTCAGGCTCATTCGGATTCCGCTTTTTGACTGTTTCGAGGACTTCTTTAATCATATTGCCAAGCCTATTTTGATGTTCAAATTGTGCCGGCCGGTAACAGACCGGAATAATATCTAATTATCGAACAATAATGATTAAGTCCAATTAATATTGCTAATTAAGGAAAGTATAAGTATGAGACAATATATGTCATACTTCAATAAGGTATCCTAATCACACGTGGTCTTTTTGTAGTCGATTAAATTTTCTTAACAATCCCCATAATACGTTGCTAGTCCCCCCGTCCGGGAGGAAAAAAGCCGGGCGCCGCCTCGGCGGCTTCCTTAATGGAAATCCCCTCCTTGTCGGAGTATGCGGACATCCAACCCGACATCCATGCGCTGGACACGGAGGTGCCGGAGACAAGATACGTCCGTCCGCCGAAACCGACGAGTGTAGTTCCCGGCGCGGCGGCATCGATATACTCGCCCGTGTTCGCATACTCTTCAATACCTCCATCGAGCGCGGCGGCGGTTACGGCGAACACCTCGGGATCAGCGGCCGGGAAGAAGTCCCGGTTACTCCCCATATTGCCCGCGGCGGCGAGCACAAGTATATCTTGGTCTATGGCATCTCCGATAACCCGCTGCAGGAGCGGACTGTATTCGGTGCTGCCGAGGCTCAAGTTAAGTATATTCGCTCCGTTCCCGACGGCCTTGGACACGCCTAGCGCCACCTCGAAGGTCGTCGTGGTTTCCGATTCTCCGTAAACGTCCACAGGCAGGACGCGGACACCGCTCTCTGTTCCGGGATTCGCAACCGTTAAAGACTGGAGGATCGTGTTGAACATTGCAGTCCCGTGCGTAAGTTCCGGTGATACAGTATCGGATGCATCGTTGTTTACGATGGAGATTGCGGGCAACAGAAACGATTCCATGTCTTCCCGCACACCGCCGACCGATGTATCGATCAACCCGATCACCGGCCCGTCCGCACCCTCGGCGTCGCCGGCGATAACAGTCAGAGGTAGTGACTTGCCCCATGTCAGAGGCTGCATCAGATCGGGACGCTGAACATAGTAATTGGATTCTACGTTCTCGACATCATCGATCTCGTCCAGCAGGTCACGCGCGCGCTGTGCGGCCTCCTCGCTCTCGAACTTCAACCTGTACGCGCGTAAATCATCCGACTCCCCGACTACCTTTGCGCCGGCCTTCTCTGCGATCTCGTCAATACTTGCATCACCGGATTTAAGGGATACGACCAGCTCATCCGGCACACGGCCGGAATCCGGCGCCTTTTTGTTTTGGGCATCGGTGACACTGATTTTTATCGTGGCCCTGCGCATGTCGGTTTTGAAGACATGCATTTTGACGGGCTCGCCGGTATCGGAAATGATGGCATAATTCAATCCGCCCAAGAGCCTTTTCAGCGCATCATTTATCGATAAATCCTTGAACTTCGCCGAAACCACTCGTTCGGTGCCGGGTTCAACCAGGATGCGCCACCCCGTATTTTCAACAATTTCGGCCAGCACCTCTTTCAAACGCCATCCGTGAATGTCGGCATTGACCTCCTCAGCGTCGTTATCCCACTCAATTTCGGCATCGATCGAAATCGCCGAAAGCAACAGGGAGGCAATCACGCCCGTCGCCAAAAAAAGCCGCAGCATAATAATAACCGGCCGCGGCAATCCGGTGCTCAAGCCGTATGTAAAATAATTCGAGGATTTCATTAATAACCTTCGCAACTTCCAGTAATTATACTATCATTCCGATAATATTAAACTCCAAAAGTACTCACTCGTTCCCATTCCCCGCCCCCGTTCACGTTCGCCGGAGCGCGGCTGTGTCCGAAGGATCAGCCGCTGCGGCTTCGAATGCCACAAATTATTCGATTACTAGGGGCAACGACTTTTCGAGAGTGCTGCGACTGGCTTTCAGCACAGTCGCGCTCCGAAGATTTATCATGCCCAATATTATACGGATTATCGCAATTTACCACTCGCTCTCGACGTTCCCGCTTATCCGCGAGCAAAGCCGAGAAAATGAGGATTCCAAACGAAAAAGGCTTGTGCGTCCGTTTGGTATTCGTTAGTTTAATAAAGTCGTCTTCGTTCGAGGCGAACGCAAACAGGGTGATTCAAGCCGTTTTCGAGTGGGTTGGTAGCTCAGTTGGTAGAGCAGCGGCCTTTTAAGCCGTTGGTCCAGGGTTCGAGCCCCTGCCAACCCACCACTATTATCTCACAGCCAAGACGACCAGCTGAGCCTGGCGCTTGGATTCAATCATTAATGAATCGCAGCCACCGGCGCAGCCGCCTTCTTCCCCGGCCGTTCGTTATTTCGCAGGTTCAAAGCGTTTCGAGCGCACCCGCTCCCATTCCTCGTCTGACACCTGCTCGGTCTTATGAATAAACACGAACGTGCCCTTCTTATTCGACACTATGATGTCGGGCAATCCATCGTTATTCAAACCCGCGACCGGCACTTGCATACCGACACCCGAATCATCATCGACAAGGTGAGGAATGAAGAATGGTTCGCCGCCGTTTTCCGGGTGCACGAGTTCGAACCAATACAAAACGGCGGGCGCATCGGTCTCGGGATCACCCTCGGCGTGCGCCCAGAATCGCTTGCCGGTTACAAGGTCCTCGAGGCCGTTGTTATTCATGTCCGCCAAGGTAAGCGCGTGAATCTGCGTGAACTTGACACCATAAAGACTATCACCAGGCTCGCGGCCCATGATTAAATGGCGCTTGAAAGAAATCCCTCCGTTATCCGCAACCTGTTCATACCAGGCCAATCCATACGTATGCGGATGCAGGCATGTAAGGACATCGCTCTTCCCGTCGGTGTCTATATCCGTCACGAGAATCTGCGCGCCGCCCTCACCAAAATGGAACAAATGCTCACGCCATACCGGATCGCCCTCGAGCGATTCCGGCTGTTCCCACCAGCCTTCTATCATGACAATATCATTCCTGCCGTCACCGTTGATATCGCCGAACCCCATGCCGTGCGTGTACTGGTGCCATGCGCCCTTGTCGGAAATCCTGTGGAATTCCCATTGCCGCGTTGGCTGCTCCCAGTTCGGCTCTGCGTATCCCAGATATCCTTCCAGGTTAAAAATCAACTCCGGCAGACCGTCGCCTGTCAAATCCCCGAAACGCGGCGTTTCATTCTCAACAACTGGAAAGGCCACGTGTCTCGGCCAATGCCCTTCGCTCTTTCCCGGATTCTCATACCAGAACGCCTCCTTTCCAGGAAAACCAACCTGTAAAATATCGTCTAATCCGTCACCATTGAAATCGGTCGCATACGTCAAAAAATTATCGGAATACCCTTTCGGATCAAACTCCTCGCCCTCCCTGAACTCCATGCGTTCCTTGAACTCGGGCCCAGCATACCAGTACGGCCCCGCTACCACATCCAGGGTGCCGTCATTATTGAAATCACCGTACCATGCACCCTCACATAAAAACTTCTCACTCAATATCTGCTTATCGAACGAGTGCACAATATGCCCGGCTATAACCGAACCCGATACCATCACAAACGATAAAACCAGCGCTAAACAAATGTGTCTCTTCATGAAGATTATCTTTCGCATGCCCGTCGATCACAGTCAAGCAGTACCCCGCAATTCTAAGAACTCATTAAGACAAAAAACCCGCTAAAAGTGAACAACTTGTTAATAACTCGCCGGTTATCACCAGGCCAAGTCAATAACTCACGACGATAAATGCTACGTAAGTTTCCGGAATTATCTTCTTGCCCACCCGTCGTATAATCAATGAAGATAGTGGTAAGGACGACCTGATTTTAAAAGATTAAATCGAGGCAATGTTGGAACAGGTAATCAAAAACATCAGTTTAAGGACATCGAAGAGAGGGTTTTACGAGATCACGCCCAAGCTTGAACAGTTGGTCGGCGAGACAGGGATAGAGCGTGGACTTGTCACGGCGCTCGTGAGGCATACCTCGGCGTCGCTGGTGATCCAAGAGAACGCCGACCCGGAGGTGCGCCGTGATTTGGAGAGGTTCTTTTCCAGACTGGTTCCCGATGGTGATCCGATATTTCGTCATACGATTGAAGGTACCGATGACATGCCGGCGCACGTACGCTCGGCGTTGACGTCTCCGCAGGTAAGCATACCGGTTTCCGGCGGACGTCTGGCGCTCGGCACGTGGCAGGGTGTCTACGTTTACGAACATAGAACGGACGGGCAATACAGGAATATCGTCGTTCATATACTGGGTGAACAAGACGGCGATAAATGAGTTGAAGTCCAAAACCAAACAAGCACTGCAAGAAATGAAAACAGGAAGAACAGACCGGCGGGTTATCGCAATTTTCATCGCGGGTTTATTAGGCTTAACGGCATTTAGCGCAGAGCCCGATAACTCCGTTGAACCCTTTGCATTCACTGGCGTTGAAATATTCCCGATAGACCAACAGATCGGACAATTACGAAGCGCCGATCTAGACGGTGACGGCTTGAACGACCTGATCATCGCAAATAATAGGCGGTCGAAAATCAATATCCTCTATAACCGCACCGGCAAAACCAATGCCGAGCCCGCTGAATCCTGGACAAACGAGGATATAAATAAACTCCCCCCAGACGCCAGGTTCAAGATAGAATCCATCGCATCCGAGAAGCGGATCGCCAGTCTCGTAACCGGCGATTTCAATAACGACGGCCTGCCCGACCTCGCTTATTACGGTGAACCGAAGGAACTGATAATTCTCCCGAATAAAAACGGTAAGGCCTGGGAATCGCCCATCCGGCAACCGATCAGTGATGGACTACTCAATCAAAACGCGCTAATCACGGGAGACATAAACGATGACGGCCTGACCGACCTGTTCCTCCTGGGCGAAAAATGGATTTACTGCCTAAAACAGAGCGATGACCACGCTATGGGCGAACCGGAAAAACTGGCGTTTACCGGCAAAGTAAACATCATCCAAGTACTCGATATCAACGATGACGAACACAACGACCTGCTCCTGGTAAACTGGGACAGCCAATACCCCTTCCGCATGCGTCTCCAAGGCGAAAACGGCAGACTCGGCCCGGAAATATACCTTGAGTACCCGCTTATCCGATCATTTATGGCGCGCAACCTGGACGGACAGGCGCCCCCTGAAGTCATGACCATTGCGCGGAAATCCGGACGCGCGGAGCTTATACACTTCTCCCTCGAATCATCCGACAAACCGATAAACGGGATTCAGATGGGGCAATTCCAGGTAACACCGCTTACCAGAACATCGAAGGCACAACGCGGCACTTGCTGGATAGACCTGAACAACGACCTGCTTGACGACCTCATTGTCGCCGAGCCGGACAGCGGACAAGTAACGGTATTTATCCAACAACAGGACGGCTCATTGCCCCGCGGCAAGAAATACCCGAGCCTCACCGGGATCAGTGAGATAAAGTCCGCCGACTGGGATGCCGATGGCGTACGCGAACTCTTTCTCCTTAGCAAAGACGAAAACCGTCTGGGCATAGTAACACCACGCGAGAATAACGCCATGCCGTTCCCGGAGAATGTCTGGATCGACGGCCGCCCGCTATCCATTGCAACAGGGCAAGTCTTCGCCGATAAACCCGATGCCCTCTGCGTAATCATCGAACGCGATAACCGGCGATACGCCGTCATACAAGGCCCGAAAGGTAAACTTTTCGAAAAACCACTAGATGAATCGTACCGTTCCAACCCGAATTCCACATTCATCCACGACGTAAACCAAGACGGGCAAAACGATATCGTCATCCTCACGCCCTATGAAAAGATCAAAATCCTCCTCCAGGAATCCGGTGAATTCCGCGAATTCGATATCAGCCCCCCAGCCGGCGGATTACAGAATCCATGGGCGGAAACGGCCGATATCGACGCCGACGGCAAACCTGAGCTGCTCCTGGCAAGGGAAAACTTCGTCCGCGCACTCACCGTCAAGCCCGAAATAAACTCGAAAACAGACACGGAACAGACCAACTGGACGTTTCACGTCAAGACCCAGATAAACGGCGCATACGACAATTCGAAGATCGCCGCAATCACTTCAATCCCCGGCGGTACCAACTCGGAATCGTATCTCTGCCTGTTGGATTCCGCGACCAAGTCCCTATCGGTCTGCGAAAAAGACGACGCCGGTATCTGGCAGGTGAAAAAGAACCTCGTATTACCGGTCAGTGACTTCGATTACCTCGATACAATCAGGGCGGGGACGAACAACGATTCCTGCATTGCATTCGCCGGATTAAACTCGATTGCGTTAATGCCCCTCGGCGGAAAGACATGGAGCGTATCCGATCTCTGCGGCTACGAATCGCCTATATCCAACGGTCACCTCCTCGACGTCACCTCGGGCGATCTTAATTCCGACGGTATACAAGACCTTGTTTTCATCGAAACCTCCGAACACGCCATGGAGATACTCTCTTTCGTGCCGCCGGATTCACTCGTCAAAGGCGCGCGCTGGAAGGTCTTTGAAGAACGTTCCTATCGCAGTAATATGCAGGGTACGGCGTATGAACCGCGCGAAATGCTTATCTCCGATTTGACGGGTGACGACAAGAATGATCTGGCCATAGTCGTACACGACCGGATATTGTTATATCCTCGGAAATAGACATTAAGTGCGTCTTCGCCGATCAGACGTGTATGATCGGCGATAAAATCAAGCACGTCCTTTACACACACGGATTAATTTATATAATAAAGCCATGGCTGGATACTACGACGATTCGGATTTTGTTGATACCGATTACCAAACGCAGAAGGGCATGTCCCCGTCTGCGCAAGCGGTAAAGGAACACCAACCATCGGCGACCGCCTCGCACGCGCCGACCCGGGAGGAATTAAACAAGAAGGTCTCGGAAGCGCAGGCGCAATTGGCCGCGCTCCAACAGGAGCAGGAGGAATTGGAACGTCAGCGCATCGCCCTGGAAGAATCGCGGCGGCGCCAGGCCGAGTTCCAAACCGGTCGGCAAGAAATGAACGAGCACCTCGTCCGCGGTATTGGGATACTCGAAGAATCCGAGTTCCGCTCACGCCAAGCCGCAGAGCAGATGTCGAAAACACTTGCAGCCCTGCGTGAAGCCAAGGCGAAAGTATCCGCCATCCACGAGGAGATGTGGACCAAAGAAAATTATGAAGAGGAGCTGACCAAGGCGCTGACGACTATAGAAAACGCGCGTATGGAGTGGAACGCCGCACAGCTTAAATGGGACTTTCTCAGCGGCTCCGGCGAAAATACTCCGGGCCGTGAAAAACTACACGAAAAACCTTTATTGGAACAACTCCAGGAAATGTCCTTCAAGGGATTGTGTAAGATCGGGTTCGCCCTCACCTGGCCGTTGGCGGCGGCGGCCTTGGCCGCCTTCATCGTCATGCTCATATTCGTGCTGCAAGGATAATCAAATTTAAGATGGGTATCCGCCGTAAGAAAAACGATCCATTGGAAAAACGTGAGAAGGAGATTAAGTCCAGACTGACCGAAGTCCACGCCCGAATCAAACAACTCAGTCTGGAACTGCACAACGGCAGTCGCACGCCGCAGAGGACACAAACCGGAACGGACTACCGAAGTCGCCCGCAGAGTACACCCTATCCACCGCAAGAAGACTTCATTTTCGAACACGTGAACTCAGACCGTGTCCGAAATCTTAATTCAGAAAATACTCCGGCTCACTTCAATCACCGCGGCGTCAGGAAATTCGACCCGTTCAACGCATGGCGACGGTTGAAAAACCTCTTCAGAGATACGCGCCCCAGCAATCCGCAACTCGTCAGCTTCCTCGCCGCAGGCAGTATTCAGGGACTCCGGCCGCTGAGATACGAATCGCGCGTGGCCAGAAACCGGTTCATCGTCCTTGTACTTATCTTCGTCGTAGTCCTTTACGGGATATTCGCATTCTTCACCATGAGATAACACCGATGAACGCTAAAGAAAAGGCGCTCGAAGCTGCACGGCGCACCGCCAGGGCGGCATGGCTTCCGGTGGTTACCGACGACGGCACATTCAGCTCGTGCTTTTCGAATGCCGGCTTGGCGGAATTACGGTTTCCAGGGTATGAGCCGACCAGCTTTTCCGGCGGTAACGAATCCCATCAAACACTCGAATGGAAAAAACAGACGGACGCCGCCATAAGGCGCATACTTCACGGCCTGAAACCGGACTCGATACCGCCGCTCGATCTGAGAGGCGCGACGGCGTTTCAGCTGATGGTATGGCATGTGCTTATGAGAATACCCCCCGGCACAACAATCACATACGCACAACTGGCCGCGTCCATCGGCAAACCCACGGCGACTAGGGCGATCGGTTCCGCCTGCGGCGCGAATCCTATCCCCCTCCTCATACCATGCCATCGTGTTGTTCGCGCAGACGGAGCATCCGGCGGCTTTTCAGCCGGCAGTCGCTGGAAAAATCTACTGCTGGACAGAGAAAAAGCGGCCCTATCCTAATGTTCTCAACATAAATCAAACCACCGTATCAAGCTGTTGAGCTGTGATTAGGAATTGGGTAAGGATTGGAAGTGGTTGGAAAACGCATGCTCAACAGCTTAACCTGCGTCCCTTCACGCACTTGGCTAGAGATTGTTCATGTCTTGCTCCGTTAGGGGCAAAATATTTATAGCCACACTTGCCACACAAATCCATCAGTCCCTTTAGGGACGTAATATTTCCTCCTTCTTGTCCTTAATTCTCTCCATGGTAAATATTTCATCCCTAACGGGATTCTGAAAGGCGCAGACGTTTTGTAATCGGGTGAGGGCATAGCTTTTGAAGCCGCTGCGGCTGATCCTTCGGACACAGCCGCGCTCCGTGCCTCTCCCGTTCACGTTCACGTTCGCGTACACGTCCGGATTAATAAATTCGAAATCCCAAGCACGAAAATCCGAAACCGACCACGGAAATCACAGGAATCGTGAACGCGAACGTGTATGAGAGGAATAAATTCGAAGGATTTCGATATTCGTGCTTCGTGCTTTGGTCTCGTCCCCATACACGCAGCATATCCATAAAAGACCGGTACGATACGGGCGATTATCTGAGATAATCGAAAAGTGAAAGGCCCATCAACCGCGAGCTTGTTTGCAGGGCCGCCTGGTATGCGTTCTGGGCTTGGTTGAACTTCACCAGTACTTGCGCAAGATCGGCGTCGGCGTCCTTAGATATCATTTGTGTGACCGTTTCGGAACGGCTCTTCGAGGCTGCACCGGCTGTTTCCAGCTTGGACTGAAACACGCCGTTGGATGCCACGTGGAACAGGATATTATCTTCGTCCTTCCGGATATTGGCCGCGTCGGTAGATACCACCGATTCATAATCGCCGGCATCGAGATGATTCTGTAAGTCGATAAGGTGCCCGAAGATATCCGCGCCGGTTCTGGTGTCGTACACCACACCGCGCCGGCCCGAGCCGGTCGAGTTCTCGCCGGGGACAAGGCTTGTTACGGTAACGCCGTTGTCTATCTCCGCCTCGGAAACGTCTGAATTACCGCTGTAGTCGACCTCGGTAACCAGTCCAGTATCCGGATTCTTTACCAAACTAAACGGCGGCGAATCGGTTATTGTTCCGCCAAAAAGGTAACTTCCACGATGCTCGGCATTCAATACCTGTACACCTTCCTCGATCAATTGCGTCACTTCTTGTCTGAAAGCCTCAAGCTCGCTCTCAGACCGTGTCCCGTCGGTCATTGTCGCTAACTCCGAGGCGCGGTCGATAATTTGTTGAATTGAGCGCAGCGACTGGAATGAAACCGTGGCCTGTTCTTTAAGCAACGCGATATTCTCGCCGTATCTGCTAATCTTCCGTGATTCATGCTGCATTTCCAGCACACGTAATGCGGCCGAGGGATCATCCTTAAGCTCCCGGAGTTTTCTTCCGGTTGCGGCCTGTTCTTGCAGATCATACTGCTTGGCGGCAAGCCGGTTCAGTTGCATCCCCATCATGTCCGGCAGTGTATTGGATGTGACTCGCATAAAAATCCTTTTTTAACCTGTTACTTCCTTTTAACGTTTCAAACTCAACACTGTTTGCAGCATCTCATCGATTACGCCCATGAACTTGGCCGAGGCCTCATAGGCCTTCTGAAACTTGACCATCGACGTTACTTCCTCATCCAGGGAGACGCCGCTGACCGAATCGCGCTGATTCTTCAACATGGAAACCAGTTTTTGTTGATCCTCCAGCCCCAAGTTGATTCCGTCCACTTCTTCACCGAATGCGGTGACAACTTCGTTGAGTCGTTGGTTGAACGTCTGCCCATTCAATTCCGTCAGTTCCGCGTCCTGAAGCTGCGCCAATTGCAGTACGACGGCGTTGTTGCCGGCTTCTCCCGGGGCGCCGGCGGCTTGGAACAGGGAGGGGTCATCCAGCAGTTCCGGGTTTATCGCTATATCGGAGGCGCCCGAGCCGTTGAACAGCGCTCTGCCTGTAGTTCCATCGAGCGTATACCCGCCTGCGTGAATCTCATTCACCTTCGAAACCAAAGTCGCGGCAAGCTCGTCAAGCGATTCCGTGAGCGGCGTTATCACCTCGTCGCGGGCCGCCAACGCGCCCTGAATCCGTCCGCCGGGCGCGTCTATGACCGATTGCGATTGCGCCGTGCGGACGCGGAGTTCGCCGCCGGCGTCGGCGTAGGTTTCCAGTGAGTCCGCCACTTGCCCGCGCACTACCATGTCTTCACCGCCGATGCGGACACCGATCATACCATCGGTTTGGTCGACGGTGGTCACACCGGCAATTGCGCCCAACTCCTCCAGCTTACCCTGACGCGTGTCCCGGAGATCATTCGCCGTCCCGGCGCCGTTGTTCTCGGCGCGTGAAATGCGGATATTCAATTCCGCTATTTCACCGAGCAACTTATTCGCGCTCTCAACGTCATTTTCCAGGCCCAGACCTAAAGAAGACTTAATGCTCTTCAACCGTTCATCCGTTGTGTTCAGTTTCTCGGCGAGACGCTCGGCGGCGTTGACTGCGCTCCTGCGGTTGGAAAGCGATGACGGGTTCAAGGAGACTTCGTGAAATGCGTTGAATAGTCCATCCAGGTCGCCCGCCAAACCGCCGCCGCCGGAGGCTGAATCCGAAGACGCGACACTATTGTTTTCGAAGAAGCGGCCGAGCTCGGTTTGTGTGAACTCGAGGAATTCCTGAGCGGCCTCGAACGCCCCCATGCGTCCGGTCTCGGTGACCACCTGCGAATCCAGAAAGCCGCTTCGGAGTTGAGCGATCCCGGACACATCGACACCCATCCCCTGCGCGCCCTGTAACAGGTTGATCGACGACGCCTGCTGCACAAGCCTCTGACGCGCGTAAGCGGGGTTATTCACGTTCGATATATTATGCCCTGTCACCTGCACTCCTTGTCTTTGCGCCTGGAGCGCCTGATGACCCATGTTAAGTGTTCCGAATAAACTTATCATGCCGCTTATGTAATTATCCCATTGCCTCGTAAATGGCCCGGGACGCCTGTTGAATATCGGATAACTCACCGGATGCCCCGTAAAGCGTCGACTTCCGGCTTTGGAAGACATTGGACAAAAAGGATTGCATCATCTCCAGTGAACGCATTAACAGCGTATGGTTCTGCCGTGCCCGGCGTTGAATCCTCGCGACGAGGTCGTTGTTTTCGTCGATAAGCGCATTCAACAACGGCCGGTAATGTTCGGGGACAACCTCAATAATTCTCGAAAATGCGGCTTCGCTGTCCAGACCAAGTCTGTCGCTCAATTCCGCCTTGCATAGCTCCCTATGTGAGCGCGCGTCTTCGATCACGCCGCTTTGGGCGTTAATAGAGGCAACTGTGCGCAGGACGTCATCGGCGGCGCGCGCCACCACAAACTCCTGCTGATGATCGAGCAATGCAAGCATTTCGCCGTACTGCTTGAGCTCTTCTCTGAGGGCGTCGATTAGTTTCTCGATATTCTCAATCATGGATTGTGCTGTTTCGATTCCGTTTCGGCCTCGGCAAGCGGCTCGTCGGACCTCGCCTCCTGCGCTTGATGCAATAACTGCGACTGAATACTTTCCGATATCTGGAGGGAACCGGAGCGAGTGATCTCATCGGCCATGCGCTTGATCATTAAGTCACGATAAATCGAGTTGGAGGTGGAATCCTGGTTGAACATAGTCGGTATAACCGGCTTATACGTCTCGCGTAATACTTGACGCAACAACAAGGCCTCGAACTGCTTGCCGAGCTCCTCGATTTTCTCTTTCTCGCTGAGGTGCGGATTGTTTTTCAATTCATACAATCGCAGGCTCGCGGTATCGGCTTGAGGGATCATCGGTTGTATTTCCATATCAACGCAATATCAATTCGGCCTGCAATGCGCCGGCCTGTTTCATCGCTTGGAAAATCGCCATCATATCACGAGGGGTCACACCAAGCGTGTTCAACCCCTTCGCAACTTCGTCGATGGTCGGCATTTTCGGCAACGAGACCATCGCGGTATTACTTTCGGTCACCGACGTCTCGGTACGCGGTGTAACCGCGGTTTGACCCGTCTGGCTCAGCGGTGACGGTTGTGACACATCTAGAGTAGACGCCACGCTGATAGTCAGGTTCCCGTGGGATACGGCGCAATTGGATATCTGAATACGCGAATTCGCCACCACGGTACCTGTGCGCTCATTTATTACTATGCGCGCCGGTACGTCCGGAATCACCTCGACCGATTCCACGCGGGCGATGAATTCCACGATTGAATCCTTGAGAATATCCGGGATAGTAACCCGAACCGTTGCCGAGTCCATTGCCTTGGCCGAGCCGTCGAATTTGCCGCTTATCGCCTCGGCCATGCGCGCTGCAGTCGTAAAGTCAGGTTCCCTCAACAACAGCTCTATGTAATCGCCGCGTACTATCGTGGACGGAATCTCGCGCTCGACAAGCGCACCACCGATTATCTGTCCGGTCGTCGGATGATTTTTTTGAACGCTGGCCCCGCCGCCCCCGCCGGTGCCGGCCGAGAATCCGCCGACAGCTATCGGGCCTTGCGCCACCGCGTACACCTTGCCGTCGGCGCCGATCAATGGAGTCTGCAGGAGAACACCGCCCTGAAGCGATTTCGCGTCACCGACCGCCGAGACAGTTACATCCAGCCGCGCGCCGGATTTGGAGAAGGCCGGAATCTCCGCGGTTACCATTACCGCCGCGGCGTTTTTGGCGGACATCGTAGAAGGCGGGACCGATACGTCGAACCGCTGAAGCATGTTCGCTATGCCCTGAAATGTGAACACTATGTTCTTATCGCCGTCCCCGGCAAGGCCGGAAACAATACCGTAACCTATCAGTTGATTCTCGCGTGCGCCCATTACCATAGTTAGGTCCTTGATCCTAACACCGGCATTGGACGCAGGCGCCAGTACGGACGCTATAATCAGGTATACGAATATCTGTTTCAGTGTCTCCATGAAACCAGCCTCAGAATGGGTTAACCTTATCCCATGAACGCGTGAACCATCCCTTTTTCTGTCCGTCGGTCGCCGTACCACGTGAGTAGAATTGAATCTCGACGTCGGCGATGTTATAGCTGTAAACGGTGTTGTTCGAGCTGATGTCGTCCGTACGGACAAAGCCGCGGAGCACGACATCCTGCTTTTCACCCGCGAAGGATGTCCGTCTGGAGCCTTCTATGAGCAAAGTATCGTTCGGAAGCTTGTCCACCACGCGAACGGCGATCTTGGCGATGATCTTTTCGGACGTGCCTACCTGTCCGCTCCCGTCGAATTGGCTGCTTGTGTTGAATTTCAACGCCGGGTACTGGCCTTCTTTTGTCAGTAATCCGCTTGCTTCAGGGCCGTAAAGGAATTTACTGATCCCGATATCCACACCCGACTGTTTGGAAGTCTTTGTGTTGGCGTCTTTACTTGTGGTGCTGTTTTCCTGAACGATGATGGTAAGTATATCGCCCACGGCGTGAGCGCGCCTGTCAGCGAACATCGACCTCGATGTGTCGTCCTTCCACAGCGAATCGGCGACCGCGTGAATCGCCATTGACGCCGTCAATATGCAGAATATAAATGCCTTTACTTTAGAGTGATACCAAAACCGTGTTTTCATCTTTTACCTCTCCGTACAATTCTTTTTGTGACCGAAGGTTGCGCACTCTGACGGCCTGACCTATTGCGCCGTCCTCGAGCGCTTGAACCTTGAGTGAAATCTGCAATGTCCCGTTGTCCACCACCGCTTCGACCATCTCGCCGCGCTTAATAAGGGGCCTTAGCTTGAGCATCCGCGGCGTCAGCGGGCTGCCGGCTCGGACGCTCATAGAGAATTCGTACATTTCGGGTTGATCGGGTAACTCGACTATTACATCGCGCAAGTCCAATATATCGCGTTTTTCACTCGCCAGTTCCACTCTGCTCAACCATTCACTGCGACGCACCTGGTTTGCGGTAACGTACACATCACGCCATACCTTGGCCTGCAGAATCTGGTTCCAGTCGCCGACAGCCTCGCCGGCAACGACTATTTCGAAGCGTACCATGAAGTACGCGCTTATACCGGAGGCCGGCATATCCAAAAGCTTCACTTGATATTCCTCGTCCGGTATCCGCACCGGCGTCCACGGACGCGCGAACCTCAGCTCCAGTGCGCCGAGTGTCTTCACGTATTTTTCCTGGAGTATGGCAGTCAGGACATCACGCAGTTCCTGTTGTTCCAACATGCGCGTCTTCCTGCTCACACAGGCGCGCTCGGCACCCGACCACTGCGATATTACAAGGGATTTATTCAAATCATTTAATATTTCATTTATCTTGGAACGTGTCATGACATGCATCTTCCCGAAGTCCGGCGCATCCGCTATCTTGAGATGCGGCACAGCATCACCGTTTTCAGCGGTCACCAATTGATCCAGGAACACGCCTTCGCTTGAGACCTCCGTGTTTGCCGAAAGCCTGAATACCGTGTCTGCGTCCATCGGCGCTGCGCCGCACAGTAAGGTTTGAATCAGGAACAAAAGACAGGCGATAATTATCTTATTCTTCATATCAAACACCGTCATCTACGCAGGTTATTACTCATCTGCATCATTTCATCTGAGGCCTGAACCGCCTTGGCGCTGACCTCGTACGCGCGTTGCGCAAGTATCAGGTTGACCATTTCCTCGACCACCTTGACGTTTGACATTTCCAGGTATCCTTGAGCGAGTTCGCCGAAACCGTCCTCGCCCGGATTCCCTATTTCCGACTGTCCGGAGGCCTGCGTTTCCCTATATAGATTACGCCCCATGCTCTCCAGTCCGCTTGGATTAGTAAAACGCACCAATTGCACCCTGAAGTTTTGCGTACCGTTGGCGCCTGCGGTAGTCACGTTACCATTGGCCGCGATATTGACATCCGTCGTCCCGGGCGGAATGGGTTGGAATCCACTCAGCACCACCAGTCCGTCGCTGGTGGTTATACGCCCGTCCGAAGACGTCTTGAACGCGCCGTCACGCGTGTACGCGTTCGTGCCGTCCGGCATTTGGACTTCGAAAAAGCCGTCGCCCTGGATGGCCAGGTCGAGGCGCTCACCTGTTTTGGTCAGCTCGCCGTTTGTGAAAATCTTTGAAGTAGCCACAGCGCGGGCGCCGTGTCCGACCTGTAATCCGGTGGGCAACTGGTTGCCTGCGCCGGCTTCTGCGCCGGCGAGACGCTTGTTTTGATACAATAGGTCCTGGAACTCGATCTTACTGCGCTTGAATCCCGTCGTATTTACGTTGGCGAGGTTGTTGGATATCACGTCCAGGTTCAACTGTTGCGATTCCATTCCCGAGGCCGCTGAATATAATGCTCTTAACATAAGCCTGATCAGCTTGGTGTTCCCAGTTGAGCGATAGTTTTCGACAACCGTTCATCGGTTGTCTGGATTACCTTTTGATTTGTTTCGTATGCGCGCAACGCGGTCATCAGATTCGCCATCTCGGCGACCGGCGTCGTATTGGCGGTCTCTACAAGGCCTTGTTGAAGATTCGGTTCGTCCACCGGCACAGGCAATAGGTTCTGATCCGCGGCAATGAAACAACTTCCGCTGATGGGCGTGAGCAGTCCCGGATTATTGAAATCCACGAGCGTAATGTTCCCTCTCGGAATGCCGCCTTGCATCACACGTCCATCCTGCTGAATCGAGACCGGCGCCTTGTTATTGATGTCCAATTGAATAGGTGCGCCGTCACCCAGGACGCGATATCCTTCGAGCGTAACGAGTTCGCCTTGGGTACTGACCTTGAATTCGCCCCTTCTCGTATAGCCGGTCGAACCGTCGGGTAATTCGATCTCGAAAAATCCGGCGCCCTTAATAGCCACGTCGGTGGGATCACCGGTGTACTTCGTTTCACCGCGGGTGAAATTTACTGATTTTCTCACAAACGGAACATATACATTCGACTCCGCGGAAGCGGTATTATTGCCGGTACCGGATACCTTGCCGGCGTCCATAGATGAGAACGCAATTTCCTCTTTCCTGAATCCCGGCTGCGAACTTGAAGCAAGATTATTGACTATTGTCTCTTGCCATTGTTGGTTCGCCGCCAATCCCATGGCCGCGTTGTAGAAACTGACGTTCATAGTGTAGTTGCCTCAAGCATACGGTGTGCCAATTGAAAAACGGCCTGGTTCCAGGCCGTTTTAGCTTTTATCGGGCTCTCCAACCGGTAATTAGTGCCCGGATGGAAAAAGTTGATATGCATAATTTACCCGTGGTCGCCGGCATGCGCCTCATTCCCGGGATTCGCTTCCGCACCTTGATACTCGCAGGATATATCAATCACGCATCCGCAACAGCATTCGATCCGTATACGCCGTATCGTGTCTCCCTCGCGCTCGACGGATAATTGCGGTTCGTCGTGCTCGGACGAATTATCATCGGCACCCCCTGCGCCTTCTTTATCTTGTCTTGCGCCGCGGTCGGCGGATTCTTCATAATGTTCATTGCGGTCGGCGGATGAACGCAGCAGCCTGAGCTTAAACCGCGACTCCGGGGTTGACTCGTATCGTTCCGCCGCTAAAGGGATGAATGCCTTCTCGTTTTTTTCAGCCTGTTGATTCATTGTTATTATTCTGCTTGAGTTTCAGTAGCACCGTTACCCTGCGGTTTTCTTCGTCATAGGGAGAGTAATCCTTCATCGGCCGCTTGTCGGCGAACCCGGAGACCTTGGCTATCTGTTCATTCTCGACGCCGTTGAGAACCAATTCGCGTCTGGCCGCGTTGGCGCGATCGGCCGACAGCTCCCAGTTTCCATAATCTTGGCCCGGCGGTTTGTGTCCTTTCTCGGTATGCCCGGCCAATTCGATTTTAAACACTGAATACCTGGATACCTCCCAGGCGAGGGTTGAGAATATCCAGCGTCCGTAGCTGGTAAACTCGGCTGTATCCTTTTGGAATATCGGCTTCCGCGAATTATCGAAAAGGCTTATCATCAACCCTTCGGAGGTCAATTCCAGTTTCATGTTCTTGTTTTCCTCCGAAGGATCGTATTCGAAACTCTTCATCAGGTCCTGATTCAGGCGTCTGAGCATTCGCAGTTCAACGGCCGACGATGAACTGAAGTTTCCTTTTTCGGACTTCACCGCCTGTGTTTCATCATTCGGCACGATCCCTACTGAGTCATGGGTCACTGAAGAAAACGGATTCCGGAAAGCGCGCTCGACGGCTTCCTTGATCTTCTTATCCTGCGCCGTCAACCAGAGCACAAGGAACAGCGCCATCATGGTAGTAATAAAATCTCCGTACGCCACCTTCCATGATCCACCATGATGTCCATGTTTGTTCTTTGCCATTTACTTCAACGCTGTCTTCGCTTTATCTCACTGAATTTGACGTCGCTCAGCCCTTATTTACCGGTTTAATGGCCTTGAGCATCGACTCCAGCTCATCGGCCTCCGGCTTCAAGTCGTTCGGAAGCCCGCGCCGCGCCACCTCGATGGCCATTATCGGCGCCATACCGTTGGCAAAACCGATTACCGCAGAGGCGATACAGCGCGTGTAGTCCATCTCGGCTGTATTAATGAATTCCACGTTCACAGCCAGAGGATTCATAAAACCGTATGCGATAAATATCCCCAGAAACGTCCCCACGAGCGCCGCGGCCACCTGTTCGCCGATATGCTCGATAGGCCCCGCAATAGACCCCATTGTAATAACTATCCCGAGCACCGCGGCGACGATACCGAAGCCTGGCATCGCATCGGCCGCCTTGGTAAGGACATTCACCGGCGCGTGTATTTCATCCTCCATACTATCAAGCTCGGTTTCCATAAGCATCTTCAGCTGATCCGGCTTGATCCTGCCGTCCACGATCGGCATCAGCCCGTTGCAAAGGAACGCGACTGCCTGTTTATTTTTCAGGAAGGAGGGGTACTTAGAAAAAATGCTGCTCTTCTCCGGCTCAGTTATATGGTCTTCCAAGGCTATCATTCCGTTTCTCCTACCCAAAAGGAAGAGTTCGTACAGCGCCTTGAACAGCTCCTCGTATGTGTTTTGATTAAACGGGGTGCCCTTGAAAGCGGCGGCAACTCTCTTGAATACATTGATCAATACCGCCTTCGGCGACATAATAATCAGCGCGCCCAGCGCCGCGCCGCCGATAATGACAAACTCCGATATATGAATCAGCGTAAGGATATTACCGCCGGCCATGGTGAATCCGCCGACTACCGACGCCAGTACAATTATCGCTCCTAAAATAATGATCATGAATAAATACCGTCAAAACCGGTTTAACTCGTGTCGTTCCAGATATGACTTGATCGCAAGTATGGCCTTGGAATGAATCTGGCAAATGCGCGATTCGGTTAAACCGAATGCCTCGGCGATCTCGCGCAAACGCAGGCCCTCGAAATAGTAAAGCGCGAGCACCTTCCGCTGAACCTCGGGTAATTGTTCGAGCCGCTCGGCGATCAGCCTGCTGACCTCGCGTCGTGATACGGCTTCTCTCGGATTCTCTTGACGCTGGTCGGCCACGGCTTCGTATTGTCCGGGCATGGAACCGCCCTCGGCCTCATTCGAGCGCACACAATCCAGGCACACGAACGTTGCAGGCTTTATCTCGTTCATTAATTGCTCGTACTCGGACATCGTCAAGTCCAGCGCCTCGGCGACTTCCTCGTCTGTGGGCGTGGCGCCTCCGGCCTGTTCGAGCTCCTGAATTACGTTTTGCACCTTCTTGGCCTTCGCGTGTACGGATCGCGGCACCCAATCCTGTTTTCGTAATTCATCGAACACCGCGCCCCTGATCCTCACGCGGGCGTATGAGTTGAAAGAGGCCCCCGAATTCGGATCATACTGACGCACGGCATTGAGCAAACCTACAAGGCCTGCGCTCAGTAAGTCGTCCGTATCCACATGACTCGGCAAGGTCATTGCAATTCGTCCGACGACGCTTTTCACAAGCGGCAGGCGTTCCCTTACGAATTCATTTTCAGCGGCGCTGCCGGGCGTCAGGCTCCCTTGGTAAGGATTCTTCACACGGCGTCCCTGATATGCCTGCTGCATTTCAGGTTCTTGTTCGGTAAATGCAGGCTGTTGCATACTTCTATTCCTCAATGTTTGAATTTTGTTTCATAGCCTTATCCCTGGCGACCATCATCTGTTCCATGCGTGCCTTATTAAGGTTCTTCACCCAAACCTTACCCCACCACCGAAAGAGTAATCCGGCAACATACGCCGACAGGCAGGCATGCCACAGTGTCTTCGACCAATCCGCGCCGCTCCCGGCACTCAGAGCAAGCGCAATCGCGAATCCCAACATACCGCCTGTAATCATCATCAACTTCATCACCACACCTCGTCGCAACGAGCTAAGCAAAACATTTGCCACATTTTCAAATCCATGCATTATCCCCGCACAACACCTCTATTTCAGTCCGAACTGCCTCCTCAGGATCAATTCAGGCGTCGGCCTAAAAAAATCTCCGGGAATATTTTGCCCGGCACTGATGTATTCGAGCGTGTAATTTGTGCCTAACACCAGGTTCCAAAGCTTGCCCCACCTGCTCTCTTCGTCCATATGCGTAACGATTATCCCGCTCAGCGGCAGCCCCGAAAACGCCCGCACCTGCGCCAATTGCAGATGTATGTCATACGCGCCGTTCAATACCAGGTGCAGTCGAGGATTACCCCAAGTTTGAATCAGCGACGACAACTCTGAAACGGCGTCGGACTTATTCCAGTTCCATCCCGGCAAGTCTATGAAACCGATCTCGTTTTCATCCTCGAGCGCGTATCCGCGCCAGGAACGCATGACGGGCACGCCGAGAATCTCCCCGTATACGCTCACCGGCTCGGCAACGTTGGCCGCGGCGCCGTCCAATCGCCATAGCATCGCCTTTTGACCGTCGATCAACACCGACTTGGCAAGCCACTTGCATAGGCACGTTGATTTCCCCACGCCGGGCGCGCCGATTAGCAAATGAATTCTCGAGTCCGTCTCCGTCCCGAACTGCAGACGCCGCGGCCAGAGGTCTTCCAATAACGCGCCCGCAAGATGCAGCTCGCGCCCGACCGGCTCCGGCCGGGTGGGCCCATGCAACGCATGGAGTCTGTCGACTATATTCTGAATATGCACGGGCAGCATGCCCGTATTCTCAAGCATCATGCCTATGCGCCAACCGCTCGAATAACCGCTCTGCGCAATCGTCTGACCGCGTACGCCGCCGCCGTTATTGCGTATGCCCGGCAATTCACGTTTTATCTCGCCCAACTCGCGCTTGAGCTCGTCTAATCTGTCTTCTCGACCATTCCTTCCGTCGGGCAAACACGCGAGCACCTCGATCGCCGGTTTTCTCCATAACCTCGAAAGCCCCTCTGCCGGGAGCCGCCGGACATTCAGAACGACGGCCTGCGGCCCGAGTTCTTCGCGTATTTTTTCGACGGCTTGATAAGCCGTTTCAGCTACAAACGGCACTACCTTCATTTTTGTATGTTGCTATTATCCAAGTCATTTTTCTTTCGTAATAAGCGCATCAATCCAAGCCACACGAGGACTCCGGTCACTCATCCATCACCGACACGACGGCCGCGTTTTGGACTTCTATACGCGAGGGGATTTCCGAATACGCAAGCACGGCCAGGTCCGAGAACGTACTTTCAAAAAATCGTCTGAAAGCGAGTCTGATGGGTTGTGAACACAGCACAACCGGCGGTAATCCGGACGAAAGCATCTGCTGCACGCATTTTGCAAGCTTATCGATCAGCTGTCGCGCAAGCTTAGGTTCCAAAGACAATGATAACTCGGTGGGGCTCTGCCGCAGTCCCTGAGCGATCTGCTGTTCCAGTCGCGGATCGAGCGTAATCGCCTTAAGCTTGCCGCCCTCCACCTGGTAGGGTTTGGTGATCTGTGCGGATATCGCCCTCCGCGCGTACTCGGATAGTTCATCCGGATTCTTTGTGAAGTGCGCGTAATCGCTCACCTTCTCCAATATCCCCGCCAGGTTCCTGATCGATATCCCTTCGGACAACAAGTTCTGAAGGACGCGCTGCACCTGTCCAACCGTCAACAACGACGGCACCAATTCATTGACTACCGTGGGATGATTTTGTTTCAGGTTATCCAGCAACAACTGCACATCCTGCCGGCTCAGTATCTCATGACAATGTCGCTTTATCGTCTCCGACAAATGCGTCACCAGCACCGATCCGGCATCGACAACCGTGTACCCGCTGATCTCGGCGTTCTTGCGTTCGGCGTCTGTAACCCATATAGCGGGCAATTGAAAGACCGGCTCGACGGTGGGGATACCCTTGAGCTTGACTTCGCTGTTGGACGCATTCATGGCCAGCCAGTAGCCCGGCATCAACTCGCCGCGCGCGGCCGGGTTTCCCTTGATAAGAAACCGATATTCATTGGCGCCGATCTGCAGGTTATCGCGCAACCTGATCGAGGGGATAACCACGCCCATCTCACTCGCAAAATTCTTCCTGACCCCCGTCACCCGCTCGAGTAGGTCGCCGCCTTTTCTCGCATCCGCCATGCTCACCAATCCGTACCCCAACTCGATCTGCAACGCGTCCAGCGGCAAAAGCGATTCCAATTTCTCCGCGCTTCCGGAGGCCCTGGCCTTGAGCTCCTCGTCTTCCGCCTTTTTCCTCTCCTGTTCATCCGGCGTTTCATCTTCCGGTGTTCCACCAACATAATGTTTTTTCAGTAAATACGTCATACCACCTGAAAGCCCCGTCAGGATCAAAAACGGCATCGCCGGCAATCCCGGAACCAAGGACATAACCGCAAGCATCCCCGTCAGTACCCCCATAGCACGCGGATAAACCAGCAATTGCCTGCTCAACTCATGACCGAGGCCGTCCCTTGATGAAGCGCGCGTGACTAATATCCCCGCGGCCGTCGAGGTAATCAGTGCCGGTATCTGCGAGACCAGTCCGTCGCCGATGGACAACAGCGTATAGCACTGCAACGACCCCGTTATCGTCATGCCCTTCTGAAGAATGCCTATCGCAAAGCCGCCCAAAATATTAATCAACGTAATCAATATCGCCGCAATAGCGTCGCCGCGAACGAATTTACTGGCGCCGTCCATGGAGCCGTAGAAGTCGGCTTCCTGCTCGACGGCCTTACGGCGTTCTCTGGCCTCCTGTTCGCTTATCACACCGGCATTGAGATCGGCGTCAATGGACATCTGTTTACCCGGCATGGCGTCCAAGGTGAATCTGGCCGCCACTTCGGCTATCCTCCCGGCGCCCTTTGTGATTACCACGAAATTAATTAAAACCAATATCATGAAGATAACCAAGCCGACTACATAGTTACCCTGGACAACAAAATTCCCGAAGGCCTGGATAATGTTGCCCGCATACCCGTCCAACAGGATCAGCCGGGTCGAAGACACATTAAGCGAGAGCCTGAACAGGGTTATAAACAGGAGCAGGGTCGGGAAACCGGAAAACTCGGAGGGGTCTCTTAAATACAGGATCACCAACAAGAGCAGCAATGATGTGGCAATACTTACGGCCAGGAGGGTATCCAACAGAAACGGCGGGATCGGTAGCACCAGCAGCAAAACCGTCCCGAAAAGAGCAAACACAAGCCAGAGATCGCTCTGACTGCTCCACTTCCCTATCGTTGACTTTCCTGTCGGCATCGTCAGTACATCGCTAAAACTGTTTCCCGTCCGCAACCGTGCGTTTTCATCACGGCCCCGGAAAACCGTTTTCTTTTCAGGCGATATTCGCCTGCTGATAATAACGGTACCGGTTCACCCGATAGACCCAGGCAAGGATTTCCGCCACGGCCGCGTACAGCGAAGCAGGAATCTCGCCACCCGGTTTACCGTACTTGTACATCAACCTAGCCAACGGCTTGTTTTCGACTATCGGCACCTGGTTCTCGAGTGCAATGTCCTTGATCCTCTTCGCGTTCAACCTCACACCCTTGGCAACTATCTTGGGCGCGTTCATTTGTTTTGAGTCATACCTGAGCGCCACTGCGTAATGCGTCGGATTCGTCACAACTACGTCCGCCTGCGGCACTTCCGAAAGCATCCGTCTCAATCCATACTGGAACCTGCGGCTCTTTTGTTTAGACTTAACCTCGGGATTGCCTTCCTGATTTTTTGTTTCGTCCTTGACCTCCTGCTTCGACATCTTCATGTCCTCGTTATGTTGCCAAAGCTGATATGCGTAATCCACCGTCGCGATTATGATCATGATCAGCGCAACACGCAGGATAATTGAAAAGGCGGACTCCGCCAAAAACCCGGCAATTTTTACCGGACTTACCGCCGTGTAGAATATCGGATCGGTAAGTACTTCCCTGACCTCCGAGTATGTCAGAAGCACTATGGTCAGGAGCTTAACGATCGACATTAGGGTCTGGACAAGAGACTTTTTGGAGATGAGATTTTTCAATCCGCTTATCGGATTTAGTTTATCCCATTTCGGATTCAATGCCTCGTTCGATGTTTGGAACCTGTTTTGAATAGCGCCCGCAAGCAGTCCACCCGCCACCACCGCGATCATTACCGGCATGACGCAACTTGATAGCACCGTCATTACGCTGATTGCATAATGCTGAATATTCCCCGGCTTGATCGTTACTTCGTGGAGGTGTCCCAGAACGAAGGCCTGAGCGGTAATCAAGTTTTGCCACATCTCCCTCCCGGCAAATGCGAGCGCAAGGAGTCCCGCAAGCAAAACGAACACCGTCTGCACCTCCTTACTCCTGGCGATCTGACCTTTCTTGACCGCTTCCTCTAAGCGTTTTGGTGTCGGCTGTTCGGTTTTCTCTTCGGTATTGTCACTCATGACGATTCAAAAACTCAGCCCGTCAACCGGCGCCCATCAGGTGCGCGATGCGTAAGAAGTCCTCGGGGAGCCTGTTGAAAAAATTCATTATATACTGCGCCATCACCGACACGGTTAATCCGAACACGATCATTCCTCCCAGCACCCTGAAGGCGAAACTTTCCATAAACACATTCATCTGCGGTATCGCTCTGCCGAGGATTCCAAAAATCAGGGTCACCAGAAACGACACCGCAACCATCGGCGCAGCAATCTGCACGGCTACACTGAAGACAAATGTGCTTTGGTGAATCACTTCAAGAACCAGATTATTCGAAACGCCGGCGCCGCCGACAGGCACCAATTGGAATGACCTCCTGAATCCGATCAGTATCCAATGATGCATGTTAAGACAAAAGAACAGCATCCCGGCCAACAGATAAAGCACCACACCGGGCGTCTGCGTCCTCACATGATGCACGGGGTCCATGTCCGAGGACATCATTATCCCCATCTGTGTCGAGATAAGCGCACCGGCGAATTCGAGCGAGTAAAAGACCATCCTGCTCATAAACCCCAGAAATGCGCCTATCAGGACTTCGGTGATCATGCATCCGAATATCTCCAGGAAATTCATGTCCGGCGGCAGAGTGTTATCGACCATCGGCATGATCAAGAACGAGGTAAAAGCAGCCAGGGCGATCCTTAATTGGACGGGGTAATTAGGTGAAGCAAACACCGGAAACACGGCGAACAGCGCGCCCGCCCGCAGAAACACCATGAACCAGTTGATTATATCGGCTTCGTTCATCAACGCAGATTGGACTAATTACCACCGCCGCGCGCCGGCGCCGGTCGCCGCGCCCGTTTAAACCGTTTCATACCGCATGATACTCATCCCACCATCTGCGGCATTTTCTGTATCACCTCTGTGGCGAAATCTATGACATTCTTTAAAAGCCAGGGCATGAGAAGAAGCAATACCACAACCACACCCAGCGCCTTCGGAACAAACGACAACGTCTGTTCCTGGATAGACGTCACCGCCTGGAACAAACTGACGCAAAGGCCGATCATCATCCCTGTCAGCAATATCGGCGCCGCCAGCATTACGGCCTGGAACATCATCATTTTCAAAATATCGGCTGCAAATTCCGGATTCATATCACGTACCAAAACTCATCACAACGGAGCGCACTACCAGGCTCCATCCGTCCACAAGGACAAAAAGCAATATCTTCAGAGGCAGCGAGATCATCATCGGCGGCATCATCATCATTCCCATGCTCATCAGCACCGTGGCCACTACCAGATCAATCAGAATAAACGGGACATAAAGAAGGAATCCCATTTGAAACGCCGTTCTCAGTTCGCTGACAATAAACCCGGGGATCACCACTCTCAACGGCAACTCCTCCGGCGCCGTAGGCCCCATCTTCGCCATGCCTACGAATAACTCGACGTCCCCGGGCCTGGTTTGTCTCAGCATGAATCGGCGCACATGCGCACCCGCGTTATTCAACGCCTGTTCGCCGCTGATCTGCTCCTCGCGGTACGGCACGAGGGCGTCGGCGTTTATCCGTTCCCAAACGGGCGCCATTATGAAAAACGTGATGAACAGCGATAAACCGATAATTATCTGATTCGCCGGCGTCTGTTGAAGAGAAAGCGCCGACCGCACAAATGACAGCACGACTACGATCCGCGTAAAACATGTCATCAGCAGTATGATCGAGGGCGCCAAGGAAAGCAGCGTGATTGCAAACAGTATCTGCACCGCGGTATCTACATTCCCGGGTTCCTTGATCGACTGCATGGCCGCGTCCAACTTAAACGGGGTACGACCATCGACCGCGCCGGACACATTATTCGTCGATTGTCCGGCGACCTCAAACGGTATCAACAAGCAGCCGCAGATAATCGCCAGCACCACCAGGGCCTTTAGTACGCTTCCGTACCGGCTCTGCTCCGGCGCGCCCTCCAGCGAGTCCGACCCGGCTGATCCTACGACCGGCCCGTCACTAGGCTTTGACGGAATGCGTACACACGACCGTCGACCGGCGCAGATTCCACAAATGCCTGATATGCTAATCATGACTTCTTCCCCAACGCCTGTCCAAGGACATCCATAAACGCCGTCTGTCCGCCCGTATCCTCGGCGCTGGCCGCAACCTCCGCATCCGGCAGTCCCGTCAGCAACGACACACCGCCCGGCGAGCCGGACACTAAAAACCTCTTACGCTCGTATCCCACCACGTACAAGGCATGCCGATGCCCGAGACTGCGCATCTCCAACACCTTGAGCCTGGCGGGACGCCCCTTGAAAATCGCCGTCTGCTGCCACTTCTTCACAAACCAAACCGCCGCAAACAAAAGTCCGATAACGAGAATCAATGCGCCTATAAGCCGCAGTATCGCCATACCCGTGTCCGGCGCATTATCGCCGCTATAAAAACTGTTCGTTTCCCCCGCCGCCGCGCAAAAGGCGGAGAAACCGAATATCACCGGAAGTATCCGGTATTTCATCTTCAACAGCGCGTTCATTTGACTGAACCGAGTATTTCGGTAATCTTGATCCCGAACTGGTCTTCCACAATCACCACCTCACCGCGGGCGAAGAGCTTGTTGTTGATATAGAGATCGACCGGTTCCTCCGAAGACTTGTCCAGCTGGATAACCGAGCCGACGTTCAATTGCAGGATATCCCGCATCGGCAAATGACACGACCCGATCTCCACGGTCAATTTCACGGGGACATCCATGAGTATATCAAGATTTTGTGGATAATCATTGACGGCGTTCATAATTATTCTTATTTATCATTATCGTTGACTAATTCAGATACCTCCACTGCCCATTTTTCGGCGCAAGTCCCGAGGCGCCCTTTGAATTTCAAGAGTTTACCCAAGCGAATATTCACCTCGTTCAATGATTGCGGCTCCAATTGCAGTAAATCTCCTTCCTTAAGCTTAACCACTTCGCGCGTGGCCATTTCGAATCCCCGCCATTCGCCTGTGACCGGGATATTGACCGATTCGAGGGCGGGGTGCCATTTTAACTTTTCCTCTTCTTCCTCCTCCTGTTGAGTTTCGGTCGTTCCCATCCGCGACTCGGCTTCGCGAACGAGCGGCTCGAGCATATAGTATGGCAGTCCTATTTGCATCGCCTCCAGGCATTCGCCCTGTCTGGCCTCCAGCGCGAGCACGAGCATTACAGTATCATGCGCGGCGGTTTGTAGGAACCTGGCATTACTCTCGTGACCGAGGATCGCGGGCCGCAACGGCATCTCGCTCCCCCAGAGTCCGCACCACTCGGCAAGTACGATTTCGATCACCTGATCCAGCAGCGCGGTCTCTATCTCGCTCATCTCACGATCGATCTCGATGGCGCGCGCCGTTCCGCCCAGGAGACGGTCTACGATCGTCAGTCCCAACCGGGGCGGCAGGTCGATCAGTCCGATCCCACGCAGCGGTTCTATTCTGAACAACGAGATATGACTGGGTGTCTCGATAGTGTCGATAAACCGTTGAAACGACAATGTCTGTAACTTGGCGATCCTGAGTCCGATCTCCAGACGCAGATAAATCGACAGACGTGCGGCCAGAGACGCGGCGAATTCTTTATGACGCAACCGCATCTGCCGGAGCTCGGCCGGCGCCAGAAACGCGGGCTGCCGGAAATCAAACGGAAGTATCGTATCCTGAGTTTGCTTCTGCTTCTGACCACGGGAGCGAAAGACCACGGTAAGGCTCTCTTCTTCCGCCACCTGCGCCAACAAGGCCTCGACATCCTCTTGTGAAAGGATTTCCTGACTCCCCGATCCGCCGGGCGTTCCTTCGGCATCGTCCTGCGGCGCCTCATTTCCGTCTTGAAACCCGACCCCGGCATCTTCCTCCGCGGCCGCATCCCCGGGAGATGCGTCCCAGCCGGGGCCGCCCTCGAGGTTCGGATCGGTCTCCATCCGATTCAGGTTTTCGTCCCTTTCATCCATAAGTCTTATATATCCGCCGTATCAATTTATCGATATCACTGAATAGCGAACTCGGTAAAATAAAGTTCGCTGACGGTATCGGCGCCGAGCACTCCGTTGAAGAGCGAGATCAATTCGGACCTGATCAGGTTCCGCGCCCCCGGCTTCTCGAGGTCAGCGATGGTCTTTGTTCCCAGCGCGCCGAGGGCGACATCCAGCAATTGCGCCTTGTTTTCTTCCACACGCGTCTTGAAGTCGGGGATGTAACCGACGATCGTAAACGAGGTCATGAGGTATCTGGTGCCCATCGATCCCGCCACGTTGACCAGTACATCATCGATTTTAACCTGCCGTTTACTCTTTATCCCGGCGGACGCGTTTTCAGATGACTCTTCGTGTCCGGCAACGTTTTGGTTCCCGGCTTTTTGCTCCCGGGCTTGGGATGGACTCGATTCGAGTCGCGGCGCGAGCACGAGTGTGATGGTAAAATACGAGGCCAAGGGCATAACCACCAGCGCCGTAATAAGCGGCAGCCACGACTTGAATCCGCCGCCGCCGTTCGCGGGCGCATTCGCCTTCTCGCGTTTGCCCTCATCGTTTTCGGCATCTTCGTTCTGCATCCTGTTCGACACCATTTCCCGGTATTAACGTTTGAGGTTAATTATGTCCTGCATCAACTGGTCGCTGGTTGTAATGATACGCGAGCTGGCCTGGAAGGCGCGTTGTGCGGTGATCATATCCGTAAATTCGGCGGCCAGATCCACGTTCGACAATTCCAGCGCACCGGCGCGGATAGCGCCGAGACCTTTCGTGCCGGGCGCGGCCGGTTGCGGACTCGTCCCGCCCAGGGCGCCTGCGCTCTCGAATCCCGAGTACAAGCCGTTACCCTCTTTTACCAAGGCGGACGGATCGCCGAAACTCTGAAGCAACACTTGCCCGCGCTTATATTGGTCGCCGTTGGACAGCTTGACGACGACCTCGCCTTGCGAGTTTATCGCAAAAGATGAGACCACCGCGTCCTCGGTCGGCGGCGTAGCCGACTGGTCACCGGGCGCGAACAGGGTGGTGCCGTCGATCGTATTATCCACCTTTATATCGCCGAGCGCATCGGAACCGCCCGTGGTATTACCGAGGGAAGAATAGCCTTGCACCCGGCAGCCGCCGCTGTTTGTCAAGTATCCTTGAGCATCGAGCTTGAACCTGCCATCGCGCGTGGCATACTCCATTCCGCTTAACGGGTCTTTGACGACGAAATAGCCGTCGCCGCTTATCGCCAAATCGGAGGGAACACCCGTGTCCGAAATCGAACCCTGGGAAAACACATTCCGAACCTCCGCAGTTCCCACACCGGTGCCGATTTGAATGGACTGCGTGTCCGTATCATCAGAAACCGCGGTGGAGGATTGAAGCGCGTTGTAGAACGACTCCGTAATTTCGGCGCGGGCGGTCTTGAACCCGACCGTATTGACGTTGGCGATATTATTGCCGATAACGTCCATCTTCTGCTGGAACTGCTGAAGGCCGGAGACTCCTGTATTCATTGATTGCAGCATATATTACCTCTAATCATTAATTGTTTGGTCTTGTTGCATTTGCACGGACTTGACTTGATTCAAATCATACGCCAGTCCGTTAATCACCAGTTTAGGCGTCCCTTCCTGCAGTTCTACCGCCGACACATTACCCGTGATTAATGCGCCGTCGTCGTTCTCAAGCAACACGTCCCGCCCCAACAGCGAGTTTGCGCTCATGAATATCTGGTCTTTACGCAGCTCGGAAACAACCGATTGCACATCCTTGGACTGCTCAAGCGAGCTGAGTTGCGCCATTTGCGCGACAAAGTCCATATCGCTTTGAGGATTCAACGGGTCCTGCGTGGTAAGCTTTGTCACCAGAAGCTTCATGAAATCCTGTTGGGATAAAGTGTCACCTATCCCGCGCGCCGGCGCCGCGTCCTGTCCGGCAGCGCCGGTGTATGTATTGTATGTGGTTGAAATATTCATAATATCTTACGCCCAAAACTCCCAACGTCTCTTCTTGCGCCATATTTCATAGGCGCTTTCCATTGCCTCAGAGCTATCTTCGCTATCGTTGTCATGTTGCCGTCTGTTATCCGGCGTGTCGTGGTAACCGCGGTTACGCGATTCGGTTTCGCCTTCGGAATAATCGAATAAGTCCGCACCCTGGTCCCCGCCATGGGCATCCTTTTGCGAATGATCGTTCAGGGCCGCTAAACGCACTCCTTGGCTGTTCAAGGCATTCTGCACGTTCGTCCATTGTGAGTTTAATGCAGCGAAATCACCTCGATCCAACCGCGCATGCGCTTCGATACCCAACGAACTCCGCTGCAGGCGCAGATACAATTCCGTATTTGCATCGGGCCTGAGCACAACCGTGAGCTCGGCGGCTCCCGAGTGTTTCAACTGCACGGCATTGGACTTGATCATCTCAAAACACTTCTCGTATCCTGCCCGATCCCATCTCTCAACTGCAGCCGGCGGCGGCGCCTTTACCTGACCCTTGACTTGAGAGGCGGCATCGCCCTGCTGTATGGCGCCGTTCAATGCACTCTCGCCTTTATGATTGATCGGCGCCTTTGAATTGGGCAGCGATAGGCCGTTCCTGGAGGCAGCTGCACTTGCATCGCCGGCGCGCGCGTCACCGGCGCCCGCACCGGTACGCTCAGACGATGTCCTTCCCGCCGCCTGTGCGGTAATTTTCTCCTGGTTTGCGCCCGTTGTCATAAACACACGCTTCTTAGCAACGGATATGCCATTCCGATTTCCAAATGCAGGCTTAGGCGCAATAAATTCGATGTCCGGATTGGATACTGTCGCGCGCCTTACGGCCGACACCTCCTCCAAGTGCCGGTCAATCAATGTCTTAGGAACGGTATACTGCAAAGGTCTTGATATATTTACGGGCGATTTCAATTCAGGTGTGCGTTCCGAATTCGCGGCCTTGGAACCGTTTGCGGTCTGTTGTTTAACTGCTATTTTTTCCCCGGGTTTAGGCAATGTTTGCCGATCCCTTGCGGCATGCTTTTCTCCCTTATCCGCCGCGGACAAACGATCGGCATCACCCGATACAGCTGGTTTGGTACGAGCGTTCACGCCCGGTTTAGTTTCTGCGCCGGAGTCCGCATTCGCGCGCACGCCCTTGGACGAAATTTGCTTATGAGTCGTCGCCGTGTCTTTTCCGGTTACATCCCGGCTATGTGCGTCTGCCCTATTAATTGAAGAAGACTGCGCGGTTCCAAACAATTCATTCAGCGAAAACAATTCTGCCGCACGCTTCCACGGTTCGGGAATCGATTTATCGGAATCCGTTTTCTTGTCGGGCTCCTTCCTCTTATGCGCATCGGATTCTTCACTGCGTCGATGCTCGTCTGTCTTCTTCGAGCCGGACGCAACTGCATGATTCAAGCCGGGCTTATTCTGTTGCGGTGATCCATCCTCAATATCCCGCATTACGAGCGAGAACTCCGAATGCGGCGCGCTGTCCGGAAGACGCGATGCGTGCTCATGCGCACCCGCATGTGTCGCTGGGCTACCTTCAATATTAGTTGACGCTAAGGAGTTCATGGGCATCCAGCGCGTATTCGACGGCGCTCAACCGTTATTATCGACTACGGTCATTCTCATGCGTTCGCTTATCAACGCGGCCCTCTTTGCCTGCGTTGCGCTCATCTTCGCCAGGCCCTCAAGTACCGCGGAGGCCTTGCGTTCATCCATATAGTAAAGAAGTTTTGCTATCTGCCCATTGTCCAGCTCGCTAATGATCTTTGCCGCGGCATCGGGCGTCATGCCGGCGTATAAGTCGGCCAACTTCTTCAGGTTCGAGGTCTCGGCCTTCTTGACGAGGGTTACGTTCTGATTGAAATCTTCTCTTAATCTCTCGATCTTCTGGGTAATGACGGATAATTCGCCGATCTCGCTGTTAACGCGTTTTTTAAGCTCGTTTAATTTCTGTTCACGATCATCCAGTTCTTTTGTTCTCTTGCGCAATTCAACTATCAATTCTGTGAGCTCGGGGTTTTCAAACGTCCAAGAAGGACCGTTTAACATAGGATAATTCTTGACTTCTTTCGGTTTCTCAACCTTACCGGAAGGCCACATCACCAATGTGACGGATAAATATGTTATGACGCCGATGATCGCGGCGCCCCACGGGGATTTAATGAAGTCAATCATAACTCTACTTCTACCATGCCGGCGCCGGTATTCATTGAAGCGTATTCCGGCAACCTCCGATTCGCGATTTCATCGAGAAACCTTTGCTCCTCTCGTTTGCATTCGGCTTCGTAACGGAGCCTATGACGTTCGTACAGTTTTTCGATCGATTCCCTATCCTGGCGCGCCTTAACCAGTTGCGTCCATTTCTCCGCCGTACGCTGTTCGGACTGTCTGAGTTTCAATTCGGCCTGCCTGAATTCAAGCTCCATAGCGGCGCAGTAGTCTTCGTTGCGTTTGACGTCCGCGCCGGCGGCGCCTTCATGAAGGTATCGTTCACGCATGGTCCAACCCTCGTCGAGCCGTTGTTGCGCCGCAGACATTTCATCAAACGCCTCGCGCTGACGGCGTATTGCCGCGGCGTATTCCTCCAGCGCAACCGATTCGCGTCTACACCTCAATGTTTGAACGGCGTTTAAAGTGAAGCGAAATAGTTTCATTTTTATGCATCCCCCTATTGTTAAGATGTATTTATATTTTGTTTATTATTTGTTGATAATACTTTTTCAAGCAACCCCCACGATTCCGCGCCGGCGGACATCTCATCGGAGGCTTGCCTGAGAAAGTTGTTAAGCGGCTGTTGCAGTTCTATTGCGTTGTCGATGGACGCATTACTCCCCTTGGGATATGCGCCTATGTTGATCAAGTCCTGGTTCTTCCGGTACACCGCCATCGATTCGCGGGCCTTGCCCACGAGCGCCAGTTGCTGTGGGGTCAGGATATCGCGGTTCAGACGGCTTACGCTTTCCAGGACATCGATTGCCGGGTAGTGATTCAACGACGCCAGTTCACGCGTCAAGACTATATGCCCGTCAAGGATCGAGCGTACAGCGTCGGCGATGGGATCATTCATGTCGTCGGCTTCCACCAGGACGGTGAATAAGCCGGTTATCGAACCGTTTTCGCCCATACCGGCCCTTTCGAGGAGTTGCGGCAGGAGCGAAAAGACCGACGGTGTATAGCCTTTGGAGGTTGGTGGTTCGCCGACCGACAGGCCGATTTCACGTTGCGCCATGGCGAACCGCGTTACCGAGTCCATCATGAAAAGCACGTTCGCACCTGCGTCCCTGAAGTACTCCGCAATAGACATGGCGAGGAAAGCGCCTTTAAGTCTGATTAAGGCCGGTTGGTCTGATGTGGCGACGACCACCACCGACTTGGCGCGGCCGCGTTCACCCAGGTCTTTCTCGATAAACTCCCGCACTTCGCGTCCGCGTTCGCCTATCAGAGCGATCACATTCACATCCGCCTCGGCCTGGCCTGCCATCATACCGATAAGGGTCGACTTACCGACGCCGCTGCCGGCGAATATACCGAGTCGCTGTCCGCGTCCGCACGGCACGAACGTATCCAGGGCCCGGATGCCGGTCTGGAACACGTTCGTTATCCTCTTTCTCTTCAAGGGATGCGGCGGAGTAATATTCAATCCGGTAGTATCCCGGGCATACAAGGGGCCTAATTCGTCTATCGGCCTTCCCAGTCCGTCGATCACGCGGCCTTTAAGGCATTCGCCCACCGGAATCTTGAGGGACTCGCCCAGTGCCACGACCTCGCTGCCGGGGTGAATTCCATGAAGGCCGCCCAGGGGCATGAGCAGGAGGTGGTTATTGCGGAAGCCGACCACTTCCGCCAAGGTAGCGTCGTCACGTCGCGGTGATTCGATCCGACAGACTTCGCCGACCCCCGCCAGCGGGCCTGCGGACTCGACGACCAATCCGATCAGTTGAACCACTTTCCCGCGGTTCTCGAGCACGCGCGCGCGCCTTGCGCTCTGAAGCGCCTTTCCCAACCAAGCGTCGCCGGTTTGGTTTATGGGTGTCTCCGCAATCATGCCTGTAACGCCTTTTTTATCATGTTCACCTTCGTTTCCAGTCGCGCGTCAATAACTCCGAATTTGGTAATGATCATGCAACCGCCACGCGGAATATCGGGGTCGGGTTCGAACCTGATACGGCTTGATTTATCCTCCGGCAGCAGGAGCGGTGAGTTCGCGCGCCTGAGAAGCTCGATATCCTCACGGTTGATGCATACCTTATACTCGGTATCCTCTTCCACCTGGCCGATCGCCTCACGCACGTTTGCTTCGACTAATTCTGCCGAAACAGGCAGGCCGCCGACCAGTTTGCCGGCCAGTTCCAGCGCCAATTGCGCAAGCATCGGCTCCGCGTCGCGAACCAATTTTACCACGGCTTGGCTCAAGGAATTCAGAAGTCCATTCTGCAATTCGAGAAGCTCGGCGCGCTGTTTCACCAACTGCTCGCTCAAGGTGCGCTCGCCGTCCAGGCACCCTTTTTCGTAAGCCGCTTGTTCGCGCTTTCGAAACGCCGTCTCCAACTCTTCATATCGTGAGGCGAACGAACTACAGCTTATGCGCAAGAGCGGTTTCGAAAATTTCACTGTTTTATAGAACGGCTTCATGACGCATATTCTCGCGGGCTTCTGCCAGGTCAAGTTCTCCTTCGTTCTCGAGGTTCCTGACCACTTCAATGATTCTCGCCTGTGCGCCCTCGATCTCACGGAGCTTCAAGGGTCCCATAAAACTCATCTCCTCTTCCACGGTCTCGCCTGCGCGCCTGGATATGCAGCTTAACATCTTCTCTTTGAGCGGTTCACTGGCGGTCTTCAACGCCACCGCCAGATCACGCATATCGACCTCGCGCAATATCTTCTGCATCGACGGCGTATCAAGTCCGATCATATCCTCGAACGTAAACATCTTTTGACGTATCGCCTGACACAGCTCCGGATTCATTTCCTCCATACCTATCAGCAGGCTCTTGGAAATATTTTTATCCAGGGCGTTGAGTACATCTGCCGCGGATTTGACGCCGCCGGTCTGATTCAATACACTTGGATTCTTGCCGCTTACCCTTTGGATAAGGATTTCGACCACCTTCTCGACGACATCGGTCGGCGTCGGGGCCAGGGTAGCCAGGCGTTCGACGACTTCCCGGCGCTGGTCGGCGTTAAGGTAACTGAGCACTCTGGAAGCCTTGTCCGGATTAAGATAACTTACGATCAATGCAATCGTCTGCGCCTGTTCATGCTTAATAAGGTTAAATACCTGGCGCGGGTCCATTTCCATGACCTTCTGAACGACGGTGACCGATCCCCCGGCCGGGGAAACCTTACCAAGGAACTCCGACGCGCGGAAAATGCCGACCGCTTTCTCGAGCACAGTGCGCGTGCTATCCGGCCCGCCGCGCACCGCAGTACCCGCGTGGAGTGCGACTTCGGTAAACTCGCGTAACACCGACAGCTGTGTCTCATAGTCCACAAGACCGAGCTTGGACATCTCGCCCGCAACGGCGTTTATCTCTTGTTCGCTCAGGTGCTTCATCAACTCGGCCGCGCTGTCGGGGCCGAGCAACAGCAACAGCACGGCCAGCTTCTGCAGCTTGCTCATGTTTTCAGCTGCGTTCGTCCTCTGCTGATCGTTGGTATTTGCTCCGTTACCTTCCATAACTCACCATGTATTTACATCTTTCCCTTGCTCAACCATGAACGGATGGCCTGTGTCATATTCGACGGATTCTCACGGACGAGTTGATTGAGTACATCGACCGATACATACCCTTTCTTCGCCTGCTCCGCCCACTCGGGCAGTTCCAGTCCGTGCGAGTTACCGTTGCCATTACCGTTGCCGTTGCCCCTGGAGAATTGATCGAGCGGCACACCTATCGGGATGGAATCGGTGTCGGTTTTCTTTAATGTGCGGAAGAATAGAAAAATCACGGCGGCCGCAAGCGCGGGGTATACCAACTGTTTTGCGATGTCCATAATGTAGCGGAACGTTTCATGTTGCTCCATATTCTGAACGATCTGCGTATTCCATTTGTCGTCAAAAGGCATTTCAACCAGTTCTATTTGATCTGTACCGATTGAATTTTGTCCTACTTGCATACCCAGCGATGTCTGCACCAATCGCTTCAGCTTATCCAATTCCTGCTGCGACCGCGGCACTACGTTCTCGGCGCCGTCGGCGACTTCGGTCTTGGCAGAGATGAGTACGGCGGCCGAAAGCCTTTCTATTCCACCCGCCGCCTGGAGGATAGTCTTTGTGGTTCTCCCGACTTCATATTCGGTGGTCTCGGTAGTCTTGGTCGTAGTTGTAATATCTTGAGTGGATGTTTGAGTGGAGTTTGTATTCTGTGCGGACTGGTTCATGCCACCTAGCCCCGCGATTCCGCCCGAGACACCCTTCGATGTCTCGGTGGTCTCATCTTCGACGGTCGTTGAACGCTCCACCTGCCCTTCCGGATCATACTCTTCCTCTACGCTGTTGATCGTATCGAAATTGATTTCCGCGGAGACCTTCACAATGGCATTACCGGGGCCGAGCGCCGTTTCGAGCATGTCCTGGGCCTTGCCGGACAGGTATTGTTCAATCTTCTTGCGCATGCTCAATTGGTTGTCGCTCAAACCGGAAATATCGTCCTCCCCGTCGTTACCGGAAAGCATATTGCCGCGGTTGTCCACAACTGCCACATCCTTCAGCTGCAATCCTTCGACAGCATTGGCAACCAGGAACCTTATTGAATTCACCGTCTCGCTCGACAGCTCGGTCAGACCCTTGACGTTAATAAACACGGACGCGCTCGGCCGGCGCTTTTCATCCAGCAACAGTCTGTTCTCGGGCATGACCACCATGACGCGCGACGAATCGACGACATCGAGTTCGCTGATCGTCCGGGCCAGCTCGCCCTGAACAGCTCTAAGATAATTCGCGCGTTGCACAAAATCCGATAAACCGAAGTTCGGCTTGTCGAAAATCTCAAAACCGACTCCCGGCCCGCGGGGAACACCCTTGGCCGCGAGGTTCATCCGAACCGAATACACCTTGTCTTTGGGAACATAGATTCCGCCGCCGGCACCGGTCTTATATGATACCTTCGATTCTTCTAAAGCTGAGATCACCTTTGACGATTCGGCGGGATCGAGTCCGCCGTAAAGCAAGGCATAATCCACGCGTCCCGACCAAATCGCCAATGATATAAGCGCCACAAGAACAACTCCCGCGGTAAATACGATGCTGATTCGTTGATTGAGTCCAAGCTGCTTCCAAATGGCGCTTAATTGATTTCCTAGTTGGATAAGGTTTTGCATGTGTTAGTTACTAAATCATGATTATAATTTTATTATTAAATTGACTATTATCTCATCGCCTATACCTGCATACGCATTAATTCCTGGTAAGATTCCAGTAGTTTATTCCGCACCTCGACCATGAGTTTGAACGAGAGGCTAGCCTCTTCCATCGCGATCATTGCCTGGTGCAGCGAGGTGTTTTCGCCCTTTAATACCCCCTCCACTGCTTGGTCGGCTTGTTTCTGCTTATCCGCCACGCCGGCGATGAGTTCGGAATATATATTATGGAAACCGCTCTCACCTGCCTTGGCCACGGAAGACTCTCCCGCCTCCAGCGCGGCGTTAAGCGCCTTCAACTCGGCCGGAGGTATCGTCTGTTTATCAAGCGCGCCGGGCATCATGCCCGGCTTGACCATGCCCGGCGTCGCATAGGGATTGATGCCATTGGTAACGTTCATTGCATGTCAATTTCGAAATTACCTGCCGATGGTCATTGCCTCTCGCGCCATGGATTCAGCGTTTTTTATAACCGAGAGATTGGCCTCGTACGCGCGCGAAGCAGTCAACATATCCGCCATCTCTGTATGAACATTTATATTGGGAAATTTAACCATACCCTGCGCATCGGCGTCCGGGTGCCCCGGCATATAAACATCACGCGGTGGGGTCGGATCAGTCACTATCCCCGATACTTCAACCGATTGCATCGGCGCGTTCATCCCCGGCAACCCGCTCTTTTCATTAAGAATGGTCTGAAACATAACCTCGCGCCGTTGGTACGGCCGACCGTCGGGGCCGCTGGTCGAGTTGGCGTTTGCGATATTCTGCGCGATGATGTCCAGCCTTACGCGTTCGGCATTTAAGGCTGAGGCACTGCTTTCAATACCGTTTAATACAGAAATCATCCGTCATCTCCTAATTAAACTTTTCCTGTTATCGCCGTCTCGAGCTTGTTTAACCTCGCGCTCAACAATCGCGCCTCCAACGCAAAAGAGACGGTGTTTTGGTTTAGTTTGACCATTTCATTTTCCAACTGAACCGTGTTCCCGTTCGGCCCCACCGGCTTGGCATCGGGGTCTGTACCAACCATGGGATTCAATTTCGCGATCCGCACCGGATCACCATCCTCAATCGCTTGTTGAAGCCGGCTCGAAAAATCGGAAGACAATTCAATCCGCTCATAATTCGGCGTATTGACATTCGCAATATTACTGGCCAGCGCCTTGTGCCGCATCGCCGTGGCATCCATCGCCTTCTTCGTAGCCAGATAATTCGTTTGATTAAACAACGCCTCAATCATAATTCCAGTCCCTCGCTCAGCAGCTAAGCAACAGCCATGCCAAGATATTAAACGTCTAAATATCAGTGTCTTACGATAACGCGTCGAAAACAGCCGGGAAATTGTTGCCTCAAAACCTCACGGCGCTAGGCAAGGTTGACCTGTGTGAGCTGTGAGATGTTAAGTTGTTGAGCTGTCTGAGATCAGAAGTCAAGGCGGTCAGCGGCATTTCCATCCATTTTCACCAAATCTGAATTTTCAATTTCGAGTCTACGCATATTTACACCTCTGTTCTTATAACGCGGCCGTCTGCCGCGGCGTCAGCCGCCGATAGAACGGCCTGGTTGGTGTCCCCCTCCTTCGAAATCGATTTGGATTATGACCCAAGGTGGATCAGCTCATATCCCACGCTTATAAGCCAATCATAAGGACATATCTCGCAACCAGTTCAGAAGCAAGGGAATGTGCCTCTTGATTGCGTCCCAGACAATGCTATCGTCCACTG
>JAIPKD010000068.1 GCA_021733835.1 Verrucomicrobiota bacterium | reverse complement strand
TGACAAAATTTGTTTCAAGTCGGACTCGGCGATGTATGGATTGTGATAATTGCGTCAGTTGCTCTGATGCGTTCCGTACGGCAAACAGGTTTTCAGAAGCCGACGACACATCCACCCCGAGCATGGCTTGATGTTCGAGGTTTATTTTTATGATTTCTTCGTATACTTCGCTCAATTGTTTATCGAGTGATTTCACCTTTGCGGACAACGGACGAAAGCCGAAGAAATAACACAGCGCGAACAAAACGAACACGATAGCGGCCATGAGTTGGAGTCGGAAAGGATTGTAACTCGTACGCGGCGATTTCTTATTTGTTTCGTTTTCCTTCATTCTCATCTTTGTCTTTGTCTGAAGCTGGTGAATTCGTTGCTTTCGGCGCCGCGGCAAAAATTTCTCGTATACCCGAGTTAGACAACACCAGTGAGAGCGCAAAATTCCCATCGGGCACGAGCAGGTTCGTATCGACCAATATCTGACGCATGTCCGGCGGTAGCATATCGACTTTGGAGAAGGCGTCGTTGCTCTTCAGTTCGTTGACGATTTTGTTTACCACCTGCATATTGTCATCGCTGACCTTCTCGGATACGCAAAGCTCTCCTATAAAGGCGCCTAAAGAGTCTCTGAGCCCGCCGGTTGCAGCTAATTCGGGTCTTTCGACGGCATTGGTTGCGTTCGCAAAGTACGAAGCGGAGTCCGCTAAAAGCGTAAACCATATTTGACGTTCCTTTCGCGCCTGTTGCAGCGCCTGCAATGTCTTCAATGTCTCCAGCGTTCTATTCTGTCCGGCCAAGGCGGGATGGACTGCATCTAATACTCGAGCGTTCTCCTCAAACAATTCATCTATCTGCTTTATCATTCCCAATGCTTGCGACGCCTGATTAAGCTCGTTTTGTTTCCTGTCGATCAAAAAATTCTTTTGAAGGCACCCCGCCACGAGAAGAACAAACAGCAACACCAGCGCTACAGCGACTGACGCGCCGGCCGTTCTCATCTGCTTCCTGCGGCGCTTGGCATGTCTGAATTCCGGAGTCAGCAACGACGTCTTTTGCCGTCGTGATTTGAATGCGGCAATCACCACACCGTAGGCAACGCAGAACCTTTCGATCGGGAAGTATTCGCTGGAACGTACATCGTAAGGCCAGGCGAGGAATTCGAACTTGCCCCTTTTCCTTAAATAGCTCAGGAATCCCTCCTGGAAAAGTCCGCCGCCGGAGAGGTAAACAGGTGGAGTCTCCGACATACTCCCACCGAAACCGGCACGCCAATCATCAAGCACCCCCTCGAGGTTCTCATGCCAGGCATCGACAACATCGCTGAATCCATCAAGCCGCTGTTCGCCCTCGAACAAGTTTGCGTTCTTCTTCAGTGCTTCGGCTTCGTCAAACGAACACTTGGCCGACGATACGATTTCTTCGGTAAAACTCTCACCGCCGATAGGGAAAGTGACGGTATATACACCCACCCCTTTTTGAACCACGGTCACCAGAGTAGCGGTAGCGCCCAAATCCACCAGTACTGCATTTTCTGTCGGGGCGCTCTCGAGATACGCCAACAACGCCGCATTCGCCGGTGTGGTAATTTCGTCTATCATCCGCCCCGAGGTAATGAACCGCTCGACTTGCGAGTTAATGTCCTGCTCGGGCGCGATGGTTATCCATACCGGATTCCGGTATGTTCCGCCATAGCTCGTCAGTCGATGATAATCATATACGATCTCGCCGCCCGTGAGTTTCTTAAGACGCGATGTCTCATCCTCAATGGTCTGCCTAAGCTCCTGCCCGCTGGGCCGCGGCAGGTCCACCAAATGCGATAACGCCTGATGCTGCGGTATGGCTAGGGCCAGGGGAGCTTGTGGGTCAAGATCGGCAATGACTTCCCGCAGATGGCTGTTGACCTCTTCAGGAGTAAGCAATCCTTCGCCATGCAAATCGAGTATACGGAAATCGAGTATACGGATTTTACCGAGGATGTTTTCTGCAAGGAGGATTTTTACATAGCTGCTTCCCGGGTCGATCGCTATAATTCGACGCGAAAAACCCGATATCATGCGCTTGAATTGACTGCCTTGATTAAATCGAATCATTCGGTATCTGCTGTGATAATATATTCTCCGGTCGGCGAAAGCAGCGTGGCGGTGACGAATATGAGCAGGTACCGCGGACGATTGACCTCCGTCCTCTTCCTGAACGCGGCGCCGATGAACGGAATATCTCCCAGTATCGGTACCGATTCGACATAAGTCTTCTGCTCTTTTTGGACAACGCCGCCCATGACGACGGTTTGACCTGACTTGACAACTACGCGCGTAGCAATCGATTGCGTGCGCGACTGCGGCAGTTTGATATCAAAGGAACTTACGACATTCCCCTGGTCATCGCGGTCGGTAACGGTAGCGAAATTGACAAGCTCGACATCGGAATTCACCTCCGGCCGCAGCGCCAGGAGAATACTTTGGCCGTCACCTCCAATGCTGGCAAGCACGTCGAGCGATACACCGGCGGTCAGCTTGGTCGGCTTACCCTTCGGCACCAGGCTTGAGGTGGAACGTCTTTCGAGGATTGTTTGTTCGACTGTGTATTCCTCATAGTAGTACTGAATTTTGCCGTCGCTGATCTTCGCGGGGAGGTTGTTGAGAACCGTTATTCTGGGCGAACTCAGCACCTCGCTCTCGCCGCTTTGTTGAAGGGCAGTAAGTGTAAGGCTGAGATTATCCCTGCCGAGCACGCCCAGGAACGTCTCTTCGAGTCCGAGCCCGACATTTTCGCCGAGGCCGGTGTAATCCCTGGTAGTTCTCTGTGTAGCCGTGCCGCGACCCGTTTCCCAGGAAGCGCCCATTTCCAGAAACGCGGCTTCGGTCACTGTGATGAACCTTGCCTCGATCAGCACCTGCTGCGGTATTTTATCGAACTCCTCGATTATCCGCTCCATGAGGTCGAGTTGTTCCGGGGTACTCCTTGCGACGATAAGATTACGCTCGAAGTCCAAATAATATTCACCTTCAAAGAACTGTTCTATCGCCGTCTCAATGGAGGGCGCCAATTCCGCACCGTCTTGAACAAACCGATCCATCTTCCTTGTTTCAGTCACGGTAGTAGTGTCTTTGCGCTTTTGAGTGACGGTGGTAACTTCATCCGGGCCGAATTGCGCCGGTAGGATAAAACCTTTTCGAAGTCTGTAAAAGCGGGTTTCCTGAAAGGCATCGGCGTTCTTGCTGTCAACGATCCATACCAAACCATCGCCTACTTGAAAACTGACGCCGAGGTTGCGGGAAACGAATTTAAGGAACTCCGATAGCTTAACGTTATCCATGTTTACGCTCAATTTCTGATTAAACGCCGGCAACGACCTGTCGGCTATAAAATTAATACCCTCGGCTTCGCCGATATTGAATATGATCGATTCGAGTGTAACGTTATTGAGGTGAACCGTTATCTCTTGGCTCAACACCTCCTCCATACGTCCCCTTTGGGATTCGAAGTCGCTGAGGGTACCCTTTTGCCTTATCGTTTTTCCGAAGCTATCCGGCACGTAGGGCACGGAATTAATCTGTTCAATGGCCTCGCGTAAATCGCGGCGCGGCTCGAGTCCGTGGGTACGTTTCTCTTTTACAATGCTGAACGGCGTCGGCGAGAATGCCGAGTTTTTCGTATTTATATAACGTATCTCGTCTTCCAATTTCTTTTCGCGAATCTTCTCAGACTCGGTTTTTACCCAGGTATAAATACGTTGAACAATGCTGTTGTCGGGGTCCTTGGCATATAACGCGGATGCCTTGGCCTCGGCTTCCGACCATTCGCCGCTCCGCGCAAGATCGAGAATCTGGCTGATTTCCTTGTCGTAAACATCGCTATATGTCTTCTCCTCATACTGCGGCGGCGGCGCAGTCGGCCGACCGGATTCTTTGGTAGTCGTGCAACCCGTAAAAAGGATACTCACTGTAAATGCCGCACAAAGCATTCGGATATGAATAACCCGATAATTAATCAGACTGGATATAGTCGTTTTCATGGCGCGCCCTTGTTATCCGATTTATTTATTCTCTCTTTTGACTGTCGTACAGCCGTATTTCTTCAAACGCCGTGGGCCGGCGATTGTTCTGTTTATCCCCTATTTTTTATGCTCCATAGACTGGGATATCAAACTTTGTTCCGGGATTCCCGAATTTTTACGTTTAAATAATACAATCAGCAGTAAAACGGCCAATGCACCCCCCGCACCGCCGATCGCGAGGAAAACCGTATTAACCCCCACGGATTCCGGATCATCGGTCTCTTCAACGGATTCATCCACAGTCTCTGTATTTTGCCCGGCCACAACGCTACTCGTTTCGAAGGTGTAAGTCACGGATTTCGCATCCGGTTCGGCGGAATTAGTCCGGCCATGGGCTTGCGGTAATCCTTCTTTTCGTATTACCGAAGTATCATCATTGCTCTCCACGGAAGCGTCGTTCGGCTCGCGCGCCTTAGGCTGATCACTTTCCTGATTCTGTTCACGAGTTACATCAATATCGCGGGACGGCGCATCCGATTGTTCTTCCACAGCATCCGGCGGCTGGGATTCCTGCTTCGGGGTCGTTTGAACCGAATTCGTTTGTGCAATTTCCCCCGGAGCGACGGATACATCGCCGGTGGCGCCTTCCTTTTTATGGATATCTTCTGTATTTCCTACCGGCGCACGTTCGCCATCCTTGTCCTGACTCTCCGAAGCGGTTCCACCCTGAGACTCGATTTCAACAGCAGGCTCGGGGGAAACTTTTTCCACCACCGGCGGGGGCGAGGTCGAAACGGCCTGTTCCGAGCTGGAGGGATCGTTTTGCGCCTGTTCCACCTCTGAAGCGACGGCCTTATCGGTATCAGCGGCCTCCGTTTTCAAAGCCTTTTCAGGATTGCGCTCATCAACGGCGGCCTTTGTTTTTTCAGTCCCACCTTCCTCAACGCCGGTTTTGCCACGCTCTTCACGAGGCTCAGGCAAATCCGGAACAACAAGCGGCCGTAACGCGGCGTTTACCGAGGCATCGACGATCTCGCCGTCTAAGACTTGAAGCAAAGTAATGAACGGCAATCCGTTCCTTTTCAGCTCCTGCCGGTGCTTCATGTAGAGTTCGTTTATTTTATTATCGAACGGCGTGCCTAAAATCTCATCCTGTCCATCGGTATAAATAAGAACGGTCAATTCATGCGCACTCTTTATGAGGGGCTTCAACGCGGACATCATACCCTGTATATCCGAACTGTTCTCAAAATCAGTCGATTTCAAGAATACATTTACCTTACTAGCGAGAACTCTGTCATCGTCCCGGCGCCAATCTGGATTCCCGAATTCATTGGTAAACACACTCTTGTTATACAACCACACGCTAAAACGGTCACCTTCGCTCATCCTCCCCTGAAGCCCCGAGTAAACGAGGTTATACATGGATTGGCGGACGACATTCTTAAAAGGCCGCATCGAATACGAGGCATCGATTACGAACAGATAGCGCAAGGATCGGTTGTTCTTTACAATCTCGATTCCATTATCCACCGTGCCGGAGGCGCACATGGTTATAAGCATTAATACAACCAGGAACGCGACTAAAATAAATCTGTTTCTTATCGTATGCATTTACCTTGCAACGCAGGATTCAAGAGGCTCTTTCATACTAGTTTTAATCGACGATGAAGTAATTACAAGAAATTTACCAGTCGATACCCGATTCAAAACCTTTCTTTGCCTTGCTACTGGAGTGTTTTAGTTCATCCTTCATCTTGTTTTCCATTAATTTCACATCTTCGATGAACTCAAGGCAACTCCAAACAGTTCCCCCCATGACGGCAATAGTCCTGCGCTCCGCCAGATCATCGGTCACAGCCAATATCTCACCGTACTCGAGGAGCTTGAACACGACGCGCTCTATTATATCATCCGCAGTCTCACCCGCCCCACTGTATAGGACTTCAATCGCGCCGGACTTATCATGCCACTCGTTGGAGGCGCCGCGGCCGATACCGTCAAACACCACCGTAACCGGCACCCTCACAACGTCGGCATACCCTTGAACACGTCGAATAAGCCTGTCACGGGCTTGGACTGAATACCAGGGGCGCCTCTCACATATCTCACGCCAATTATTCAAAAGGCTGTAACCATCTATTATTATCCGTATCACGATCCTCTTCCATTCATAGTTCCTATATACAAAACTTATACACTTCCCTTCGTATTTTAATATTTCCATGTATACGAACGGTTTTCCAAAGAAAAAAATTTGAAAACCGGTATTCGGCCTCCTTACCGGCGGCGGAAGATTATTCTTCAACGATTCAGCGAAGCGTTCACTGTTCACGTACCTAGTACGCGCCCCACGATTCGCCTGAGTAAACTTTTCAAATATGAGTTTTCCAACGGGCTCAGCGAGCGAACGGCTTCATTCTTGTAATATTCGAGCAACTGACGCGCTATCTCGTCCGACTTGAGCTTCCGCAACAGCTCGCGCAGTTCCCGCTTGACCGCGTTGTCCGGCTCGACTGAATTCACCCATAAACCTTTTAAGTAGGATTTCGATGCGCCTGAGGAATATTCATAAGCCAGTGCCAGCAGGATCGAGGCTTTAACATTCGACAAATCATGCGCAAATTGTTCTGTCTCAAACTCTTCCAGATCATCTTTGATCTGATACGCAATCCCGAGAGCGCAGCTGAAGTTCTTGAGCACCTGACAGGTTTTACCGTTTCCCGCGGCAAAGGTCGCGCCCAAACGCAGGGCCACTTCGAAGGCCGGTGCGGTCTTATGCATGAAAATCCTGAGTATTTCACGGGGTGCGATCGGCGTAGACTGTCGCATCAAACACAATTCCTCGCCCTGCCCCAAACAAAGGTTCTTGTGCCCCTCGGTCGCTATCGCCAGCATCCGCGCTATCCGATCGTTATCCACACCACAACCGGAGATCAATCTGTACCCTTCGCCAAGGAGCAGATCACCGACGTTCAACGCTATGGGCACACCGTACTCTTTGTGAAGCGTGTATGAACCGTAACGAAAATCATCCGAGTCCTCGATATCATCGTGAACCAGTGAAGCCTTGTGGAAACACTCGGTCGCTATGGCAATATCACGGACACCATCGGGCACATCCGATTCATCACCGTCACCGTTCAAGGCCTTATACACAGATACGGCCAGCAACGGCCGCCAGCGCTTTCCCGAATGCGCCAGCCACGATATGGCAATACGCTCCGTCTGCGTTTCATGTGTCGCCAAGATCGAGCGCAACCGGCTTTCATAAAACCACGACTCCACTTGACTGCGTAACGCCTCGATATCCAGTCGGCCCGGCCACTCTCCTTCTGATTTGAGTTTCACCGTTTCAACCACCCAATCGATGTCGGCCAGGGTGTTATCACATCCATCCCTGATCAGAGGAATAGCGATCCCGGGTATCGCCTGTGCCGCCATGTGCGGGAAGGCGCGTTCGAGCACCTCCAGACAACTGACGCCGATCAATGCATCAATACGCCCCTGTTCGATCAGCCGAGTCACAACTGTAGTTCCTTCCGCCACCAGCACAATGTAACCGAGCCCCTCAGCCAAGCCCTGAAGATCACCGGTGGGACATCGTCCGCACTGTTCGCACAGAAGGCCGAACTCGTCTACCATAGCCGGACACGCCCTGCGTATGCGTAAACATTGTGGAAGCAATAGAACACGGCGATCATAAGGAATACTCGCAAACGTATCCCGCCAAATCTCATTATTGACCAGCACCGTAGTAAAATTCCGCAGGGAAACGGGCATATCCGCCTGCTTCAGAACCTCTTCGGCATGAAAATGAAGTTCCTCCAGCGGCAACGGCGGTACCAATTTCAACTGCCTCACATACCGCTCACTCATCCGGCGAAGCCGCAGGCGTATCGAGTCGGTTGCCGGCACGGAAGAATACACTTTCTCACCGGTCGCCGCCTCACCGCCGTGACCGGGCTCGTACTTATCCGGAATAACAGGCGCTTTTTTCATTGGTTACCAATCAATCATACATTAACACAAACATCCGGTCTTAATTCAACCATAAGCGCCGAAGCCGAAAAACCAGTGTTTCTTCGCGAAACGATAAAGCCAGTGCCGTTCAGGAATTCGGGCATCCCCCATATCATGACTCGGCAGCGACTGCATCATCCTCAGCTCCTCGAGGGCGGTTCCACGGCCCGAGGTATCCACGGCATTTTCATTGATCATAAACTCCCTCAACTTTTGTGGATGCTCCATGATAATACACCCGCGTGTTGCCGACGCCGCCGTTTCCCGGAAGCGCTCCAAGAATCCCGAGCGCGTAATCAATTCAGTTATGTCGCCGCCGTTTTTTAGGTCTTCACGCGCAAACTGGATCGGCGGACATGGCTCGAGGTATCCGGCCGGCCCGATATGATGACTTATCCCCGCCGCCGCGGGACATAATGCGCGGCCTTCATGATCCCAATATGCATCTACCACAAGGATCGGCGCAGTCCTTCGAATATCCACCATAAACCGGCGCAGATTCGACACCTCCCGTTTATCCAGGACAAGCTCAGGCGATGGTTCCGCCCCGACCGGCCTGTAAATGTAATACCATAGGTAATGCACGCCGCGCTTGATCATGTCATCTACAAAATCCCCCGTAGCGACCTCGGCGATATTCGATTTACATACACTCGAGGCCACACCCGTAAAAAGGCGGTTCCTCGAACAATGCTCGATCGCTTCAACCGCCTTGCGATATACATTAACGCCGCCACGCCGCTCGTCGCTTGTTTCTTCCAAACCCTCAATACTGATCAGAGGCGTGATATTCCCACAAAGTCGCATCTCCCGGGCAACCGCTTCATCAATAAGCGTCCCATTCGAAAACACCTGAAACACACAATCCTGATGCCGTCGGGCAATATCAAAAAAATCCGGGTGCAACAACGGTTCACCGCCGAGAATTCCAAAAAAATGCGAGCCCTCCCTCTTACATGCGTCGATTATTCTGTCCATGTGCGCGGAACTGATGGATTCCGTCGATGACGCCTGAGTCACCCAACATCCTTGGCACCGAAGGTTACATGCATTTGTGATGGAAAGAAAAACAAACGGCGGGAACACCCTCCCCGCTTTGGATTGCTTCCTGAATTTCCGGATGGAACGTATGCCTTTCCATCCGACTATATATGCAAACCTGGTCAACATCCGAAGATCAACTTCGGATAACATCCGCTTTGCGTATTGAACTATCATTTCGTTAATTACACACGATACACGGAAAGGCGCGTTCCTAAAAACAAAGCTTACTCCCGGGCCTGTGAATCGTCTCCCCTGTGTTCTTGATCCTTATCCAACGCCGGTAATCCCCCAGTAAACTTCCGCCTTTCAGCCAAGGCCCGCTCCAATCCGGAACCACCCAGTAACTTCGCCGCACGTCGATGACTACGCTCCCTCAATGCCGCATACGGGTCCGAGCCGAGCATCTTCTCGATGTTCAGGCGCACCTTGTTTTTCTCGAGGTCTTCATCCTCGATCTCAGCGCCGTTTATGGGCGCCTCATTTAACTTCGGAAATTGAATGGCTACCTGTGGGCAAATCCGAGCGCAAGCAGGGCAATTCGTCTTGCATTGCTCCGGATACGCCACGTGGATGCGTTGATCCTCAGTCTTCTCGTAGACACCGAACAAACAGAAGCTCATACATTGCCCACAGCTCGAGCACCTCTCCGGGTCTATCACCGGGAACCACGGCGCCCAATCACCCGGTGACACAGGGTGCTCCTCGACTCCGCCGCCGGCATGCCTCCGATGATGGTCTTCGAGCTGCGATATAATTCGTTCATCGTCACACGCACGCCAGTTTAAAAAGCGCAACTTCTCACCTTGCTTCAAGGGATACCCGGAAAAATAAAACAGCGATCTCACTGCCCGAGGATAACACGCAAGAACGGTTAAATCTTCTTCACGGCTCCATCGTTCCATGGCCGTATCCCGTCCGGCGGCAAGGAGGCATAGATCCTGCACTATTTCACAACGATAACCGTTTTCGCGAGTAACGCCGAGCAACGCCTCGCGCCGTTCACGATCAATCGGATTGCCGCCCCCGCACAAACAAAACAGTACCAAAGGCCTTTCGTCTTTCATTCAATATCTCCGTAAACAACCTGTCTTCTTTCGAATCTTTCAATAAAACGGCACATCGTAAGAACGCAAAACCGTTGTCTCACATTACCGCATAAATCGCGTTTAACCAACCAAGCAGGCTGAACAATAAAACATATGATAAAACTACAGCATACTTCTTTAAACAAATCCTTCGTTTCATATGCAAATTATTACGAAATGATGTCCAGGTATGTTCAATAATACAGGTCACCCGTCGACCATGAATGCAAACGTTAACGAGCGAACAACAAAGTGCCGAATCCCGGATGATCGGCATTAAATCCGGCGCCCTCAGGCCGTATCCGTTCGACCACCCTCTCGGTATTCGGCGCCGGTATTCCTCTACGCTTTACATAGTGATTAAATACCATTTCGTAAATCGGACGGAACCGCCCTCTGCCCTTATCCGAGATGCGTGTGTGATGGTATTTTCCCGTTGTATCCAGGTGTTCCTGAAACGGCACTTCCTTGCCGAGATTGTAAGCGGCAGTGTACTCAAAACCGCACAATAATCGATTGTCAGCCGCACTGTAAAGATCAAGCCCCTGATTCCACCCTATCTCCGCCGCTTCCGCTAAATGTCCCAGTCCCAACTGCACATGCTGCTGATCGCGGCCGCTCTCCTGACACTGGCCGGTCTCGTTGATTATATAATTTGTCAGACAACCATTTCCCGCGCCTGCGCAATACCAGTTGACCGCGCGATCGAATATCGCCTCGTCATCGCAAAAAACGCCGATTGCCATCATGGTCTTAACGCAACCAGTCCCCCAATTCCCATTCGCAAACGTTGCGAAATCCCGTATCTCCGGATAAAATACGTCCCTAAACATATCCTCGCACCGCGCGACATCCGAACCCGCCCAACCGGCATCGGTATAACGTAAAATCTCGGCTGCATTGACGAGCTTGTCACCGAACAATGACGCCGCAAGGATCGCGTCTTTGCCGCTGATTTCTTCCAATGTCGACGACCAGGCATTCAATATCTCTATTGCCTTGTCCGCATGCGCGCGGTCACCGGTAATAGCCCATACCAGCGCGTTCTGATACGCCGCATTACAGTCGTTCCGAATCTCAACCGTATGCACATTGGGCTTCCGGCCCATTTCGGAAAAGCCGCCCCGCACCTTGTACTCAGACGAAGACTGTGGATGCGCCCGCAAAACCTCAAACCCGCGTTCCCACGGCTGAGCGCCGGCAGCGGTTTTCTCCCTGATCCGTTCCAAGTCCGCCCTCGTATGCAAAATTCCCGGATGCACGAACGACTGCGCCTGCACGACTCCCACAATACTCAAAAAAAACGCGATAACGCTGAACACAATCAGCCGTGTCCGTCCCGCCAAATAAACATACATACTAAAATCCTCTTTGAGTAATCTATCACCGGAGGTCGAGACCTGCCGTAGTCGCAGCCGCCTTCCAAGTTAATTATACGCCACCGGGCGGTCTATGCATCAATGACCACCCGCCAATGTATAAAACACGGTCTTTACGCCACCTTAGAACTACTCGTTCCCGAGCGGCTTGACGCGTATATTACGAAACCGGTAAACCTTCCCCTTTTCTCCGTGATGCTGAAGGGCCAAATACCCTTCCGCGTCCTCGGAATCATGAATATCCGTCGTCTTCACGCCATTTACGAATATTTGAATATGATCGCCACGACAGATAATCCTGTACTTGTTCCAATCGTGACGCTTAAAACAATCACCTGCGCGTTCCCGGAATTGCGCTATGGACTCAGCCTTCGCCGCCTCCGATTCAGCATGGTCGCGGTTAGGCGAGATGAACCATGCGCGTCTGCCCTCGTCGTACAAACCACCCGACCACTTCCTGACGGACGGATCGACCTCAGCCTGATACCCCCAAACCCTGTTCTTCTCCTTATGACACCGGAACATAAAACCTGAATTCGAATTACCCTCCGGCATCTTAACCTCGACCTCGAAGATGAAGTCGGCGTACTTATCCTTCGTTGTCAGGAAAAACTTCCGCTCCGTGGTCGTCAGATGAATCTCACCGTCCACAACCTCAGCCTTTCCCCAATCGTAAGGATTCTCCCAGTTTTGAAGCGTCTTTCCGTCAAAGAGTTGAATCCATCCGTTATCGGTCTTTGCCTGTTCAGACGCGGCAAAACACCCGATCACAAACGCAAAAGAAATTACCGCAATCGCAGCGGACTTTATCGGAATCATTCTTTTCATAATGCAAATGATATTACACCCCATCGACATGGTGGTACAAGAAAAATGCCCTGTATATACAACCACTGCCGGGCATTGATTGTAATTGCCAATTCATCCGCAAAAAGTTAAGAATACGTTAGCATGTGGGAACTCCTAAAAGAATTCATGACCTTCCTGAAACAGGAAAAGAAATGGTGGCTCATACCGCTGATATTCACGCTTGTACTACTAGGCGCGATAATCGCCTTTTCAGCCGGCTCCGTTCTTGCGCCGCTGATGTATCCGCTGATGTAAATGAAGACTCCGCCTCGTCACATCCTCGGGATTTCCGCTTATTACCACGATTCCGCGGCAGCGATTCTGGACAACGGCCGAATACTCGCCGCCGCGCAAGAGGAACGCTTCTCCAGAAAGAAAAACGACGAGCGCTTTCCACATAACGCTGTCCGGTTCTGCCTCGAAAATGCAGGCATAACCGCATCGAACCTCGATGCCGTCGTCTTCTACGACAAGCCGATTGTTAAATTCACGCGAATAATCGAATCCTTTCTCCATGTAGCACCCCGCGGCTTGACACTCTTTCCACGCGTTATGCCCGCATGGTTAAGCGAAAAACTTGATCTACGTAAAACCGTTCGCGCAGAAATAGACGGGCTCCCTGACGAATGCCCCATCCTCTTCACGGAACACCACCAGGCACACGCAGCCAGCGCTTTCTTTCCATCTCCCTTCAAGAAGGCCGCCGTTCTAACCATCGACGGTGTCGGCGAATGGGCCACAACAACTATCGGACGCGGCGATGGACATAAGCTCGAATTATTCAAGGAACTCAGATTCCCGCACTCGTTGGGGCTCCTTTATTCAGCCTTCACCGCATATTGCGGATTCCGCGTAAACTCCGGAGAATACAAGCTGATGGGACTCGCGCCGTACGGAGAACCGCGATTCGTTAACCATATCAAAGATAACTTGATCGACCTCAAACCCGACGGCTCGTTCAGGTTAAATATTCGCTATTTTGGCTTTCTTAAAAGCCTATCGATGACCAATAACAAATTCCATTCGCTCTTCGAGGGCCCGCCGCGCAAGCCGAACGAGCCTATCCAACAACGGCACATGGACGTCGCATGCTCGATCCAACGCGTCATCGAGGAAGCAGTACTAAATCTCGCCCTCCACGCCCGCTCACTTACGAACGAAGACAACCTTTGCCTGGCCGGCGGCGTAGCACTCAATTGCGTCGCCAACGGACGGCTCCTTAAAGAAAACATCTTTAATAAGATATGGATTCAACCGGCGGCCGGCGACGCCGGGGGCGCCCTCGGCGCAGCATTGGCATACTGGAATTATTCATCGAGTACGAACACCAGCCACACATCCGCGAGCCATAACATCCCCTCCGGTAATGCCGGGCATGATTCCATGCAAGGCGCATTCCTCGGCCCCGAGTTCACGAACAGCGAGATTGAAATCATTCTCAAATCGCACTCCGCCGTTTACGAAAAACTCGACACACCCGACCTTATCGATCAAGTAGTCGACATCCTCGCCTCAGGGAAGGTCATCGGATGGTTCCAGGGTAGAATGGAATTCGGCCCAAGGGCGCTTGGAAATAGATCCATACTAGGAGACCCGCGATCACCGGAGATGCAGTCGAAGATAAACCTCAAGATCAAATTCCGCGAGTCCTTCAGACCGTTCGCGCCGGTTGTCCTCCTCGAACATGCAGCGGACTTCTTCGAGCTCGATACGGAATCGCCTTACATGCTCATGGTTGCCCCCGTCCGCGAACAACTCCGAAAAACGATCCCAAAATATCTCAGGGGCATGGAGCTTCTCCGCACCATTCGTTCCAGCATCCCTGCGATAACACATGTGGACTACTCGGCCCGTATTCAAACCGTGGACAACGAGCAAAACCAGCTGCTTTACCGGCTCTTGAAAAGATTCAATGAGCTAACCGGTTGCCCATTACTCGTCAATACATCCTTCAACGTGCGCAGCGAACCTATCGTATGCAGTCCGGATGACGCCTACCGGTGTTTCGTAAATACGGAAATGGACTATTTAGCAATCGGCAATTTCCTGCTCGAGCGCACAGCCCAGCCACACCAACAACTCCCGCGCAGCTTCGATCCGATAGCGGATTAGCTTCACCAGCCTTCACAACTCACCTTCCACCTCGTCAAAACGAATAAGCGGACTATCCAATAAAAAAGGCCGGAGCGCTTTAATCGCTCCGGCCTCTGCGCCGTCAGTGTCTAATACAACACGTCAGTCTACTTCACGAGCCGGTAGAACTCTCTGGCCTTGTCCGCAGGCAGCGTCACACTGCTCACGCCATCGGCCGTCTCCACGGTCGCCTCGACCGCCTGCCAATCAGGCGCCTCGAGGTTGTCCGTAGCCTCCAGCGTGTAGCCTTCTCCGGCCGCCGCGTCCCAGGATATCGTCACCTGACCGTCGGCTTCAACTACCGTCATCGCCGGCCCTTCAACAGGCCCGATAACCGTTCCCAGCAGCTCAACCTCGGCCACCTGCATGCTGTTGGCTGCAGGCGCGTCGGCCACCGTCGGGAATGTCACCCGGTCCGTCGCATACGTCTCTGCGTTCCCAAACAGGTACACCTGCTGGAAGAACCGATCCTCAAACGCCGCCACATCCGACTCGGCTATCGCTGTGAAGGTCTCACCGTCGTTCGATCCCTCTATCACGTAGCTCGCCGGATCA